>CAMQBE010000001.1 GCA_946998935.1 uncultured Mycoplasma sp.
ACCTATATTTTTTATATGTTCAATAATATTTGTTTCTTCGCCAAAATCTTCACGCAATTTAGAATATAAGGTTGTCATATTATTATTAACAAAAAACTTCATATCTTCGCCGCTAAAATCATTTAAAAACTTTTTGAGTGAATTGTAATAGGGACCATAATAATCTTTATATTTCTCTGGGTTGGCTTTAAATTTAGCTATGAAATCTTCTCCATGATCGTTTTTTCATTTTTCTAGAGTTTTAGGCCCAACTCCTTCAACCATCTTGATTAAAGAAAGGTTTATCTCGCGAGTTGATACTTGTGCAACGTCCGGTACTTCCATACTAATTAATTTATATGTTGAGCGATATTTAGGATTAGCGTGTGAAACTTGTTGACTAGCTGTGATTGTAAAAGTTTTAAATAATTCAATATTTACACCAGAGCCATAAATCATATATGTCTTGCCTTCCCTATCTCTAAAGATAGCTAAAACTCATTTGCCGGGGTCTTGGCTCTTGATTTTAACAAATTGACCGATTATTTTTTCTTGTGCCATAACACCTCCAGCTCTATTTATTTACAATATTCTACCTTTTAAGTTTAAAAAGCTTATAAGATATGTGGATATCCACAAAAAATAACATATTTTTCACCGAGTTATCCACATGCAAAAAAATAATCCACATTTTGACTTTTTTGCCTTAAAAATAGCACTTTTTTTGTTGATAATATTGTGGATAACTATTAAAAAATTTTAGAAATTTTTATTATTTATTTTGATTTTATTTATTAATAATATTATTAATATATGAATGTTACAGGAAATGAAAATTCTAAGAGAAAATCAGAGCTAATAACCTATACTGAAACCTTTCTCAAAGCTTTAAACACTGAAGTTACAGATAAAATGCTTTTTAAGAACTTTTTGGCTGATTTAAGGATTTTAGATATCAACCAAGCAGACCACGTAACCTTGGGTTCAACGCTGACTGCAGCTAAAATTAAAGGGGTGGCAAAAACCTTTGGTTTAGCGATTAAAAAAGCTTTAAACGATACCTTTGGTCGCGAATGCACATTTAGCTTCAAAATGATCATTGATCCAAATAAAGTCAAGATTGAAGCATTAAACAATAAATCAACAAAAGTAAATAAATCTGAAAACAAAAGTATAGAAGAAAGTTTTAAAGCGAGCAATGAAGCGGGTGCTAGTTTATTGAATCCAGACTTAACATTTGAAAATTATGTTGAAGCAGGATTTAATAAAGATGCAATTAAATTAGCTAAACAAATTATTGATGGTAGCGCTAATTACAACCCAGCTTTCATCTTTGGAAAATCAGGTATAGGAAAGACACACCTTTTACACGCATTAGGCAATGAACTAGTTAAAAAAGGCAAAACGGTCAGGTACGTCAACCCCCAAATTTATTTAATGGATATCACCACTGTTTTACAAGAACATGATATTAAAGTTCTTAAGGCTCAAAAAGATTGATTTGACAATGTGGATGTGTTGATGTTCGATGATTTTCAAAATTATGGAACAGGAAATAAAAAATCTACTATTCAAACAATCCAAAGCACGCTAGACAATAGAATGAATAACAAAAAAGTTACTTTATTCTGTGCTGATAAACCAGTTAATTCACTAACAACTATGTTTGATGAAAGATTAACAACTCGTTTAGCAGCGGGTTTACAAGTTGAAATGCTTAAACCAGGACCTAAAGACTTTTCTAAAATATTTGAATATCTTTTAAACAAAAACAACTATGATATAGCACTTTGAGACCAAGACGCCAAAGAATTTATTCTAAGAAACTTTACTGATAGTATAAGAACATTGCTCGGTGTTATCAGCAGGTTGAATTTCTACAAACCTGAATTTTAAGAAAGAAAAGCTAGATACACCTTACCTAATGTAAAACAAATATTAAAAACTATTCAAAAGAATAAAGATAATATAACACCAGATGAAATCTTAGATTACATTGCCAAATATTACAAAATAAGTAAAAAAGATATTATTGGTACTAGTCGTAAAAAAGATTTTGTTGTGGCTAGACATATTACTTTCTACATAATAAGAGAACAATTAAAAATGTCTCTTGAAGATATTGGTAAATTATTCCACAATAGAGACCACACAACCATTCTTTCAGCTTTAGCTAAATTGAAAAAAGAGATGGATGAACCTGATAGTTCACTAAAAAGAACAATAAGTTATATAACAGATGATTTATTCAGGATCAAGTAGTTATTAAGAACTTATCAACAGATTAAAAAAGAACAAAAAGCTATAAAAACATATAAAAAACATATAAAAATCTTATTTTTAATACATATCCACATATCCACCAAATATATTATTAATATATAATGAAGGAGTTAACATGAAATTCACAATAAACAAAAACATTCTTGACGAAACATTAGAAATAGTTTCAAGATATTCAGATCCAATAAATTCACTTTATGGCTTTAGATGCATAATGATTAAAGTAAAAAACGATGTTATATCTTTTGAAGCTTCAGATGGAGTTATAAGCATTGTTAAAAATCTTGATGTAGACGATGTAAATATTAAAGTTGAAGAAGAAGGTCAATTCTTAATTCAAACTAATATATTTAAAAATGTTATTAAAAAATTAAATGGTGAAATCTTATTAAGTCAAAATACTAATGCTTCATTAGAAATACGACAAGGTTTAACTAAATATTCTTTAACAACTAATCCAATTAATACATTTCCACCTATTGAAGAAGCTTTCAATACTAAAGAAGTAGAAATAGATACTAAACAATTTAGAAATGCTGTTAAAAATGTGGCTTTTGCTGCAAGTACAGAAAATTCATTGATTTATAAATGTATAAATATGAAATTTAAAAACAATAGCTTGCGTTTTACAGCAACTGATACTTATCGTTTAGCTTACTATACAATTAAAGTCCCTTACAAAGGTGAAGAATTTGGTATATCTGTAAATTCTAAAAATGTTAAAGAGCTAATACCTCAAGATGCACCTACTAAAGTTAGTTTATTCTACAACGAAATTAAAATGGGTATTAAATACAAAAATACCGTTATTACAACTAGAATAGTTGATATGCCTTACCAAGACGCTGAAAGCCTATTTGCTTCATTAAATCCAAGATATAAGATAACTATCACTAAAGAAGAAATAACAGACTTAATTAACAAAGTTTGAATAGGTTCAAGTGAAAAACAAAATCGTTTGGAAATTAGCATTACTAATAAAGAAATTACAATCTTGAATAGACTTGATGAAATAGGTACTTCTATAGCTAAAAGCAATAAGTTTCAACTGGAAGGCAAGCCAGTAGAATTTGATGTTAACTATAACTTCTTAAAAGATGCTTTAAGTGTATTTGATGGCGAAATATACTTAATTATGGATGATCCAATTCGCAAGATATTAATTATTTCTAAATCTAATGAAGATACAAAACAATTAATTACCCCATTAAAGAGATAATATGGATGTTCAAATAAGAATCACGGGTGGTTCAATTACAATAGGCCAATTGCTCAAAAAAATAGGTGTAATTGATACTGGTGGCCAAAGTAAAAGCTTTTTATTATCAAACAAAGTTTTAATTAATGATAAAGTACCAGTTGGCCGCTCTAGCAAAGTACATTCTGGAGACATTGTTTGAATAAACGATAAAATGTTCCAAATAATAGAATAAAAGTAGGTTCGCTCGCCTACTTTTGTTTTAACTATTTTAACTGCCTACTTTATGCAATACAAAAGTTTCAATTAAGCCTCATGCAACAGCAATTAATATAATGAATAAAATAACAAAAATTATTTGTTTGGGCTTCATTTTTTGTGTTTCTTCAGTATTAAGCATCCTTGTTATTTCCTTAGGTTTTATGCCGGAAGGATCTAAAGGTTCTGCTTTTATATTTTTGTCATGATCTATCGGAATATATTCATAAGGCGAGCCATAAGCAGCCAGAGTATCACTAGCTTTCATTCTTTTAATATGTTTCTTTTGGATTCTTGCCATGATTTCATTATATTTGACTCTATTCTTACCATCAAGTAATCAAACAATAATATTAACTAGAGAAAACCTGAAAGCTTGTCCTAAAAGTGATTCATCGTCTTTATAAAGACTATAAGCTTCTTGGACATATGATTTTATTGTTTCTTCAGAATCATCGTATTTTAAGCCATGTATTTCATATAAAGAGTATTCACCTAAAGTTGGCAATGATAATAAAGCTCTTACATAATTAAAAGTGTTGATTTCATTAATATTTTTGAAGTTAATATTATTCATGTAGTCATTTATTTTTTTAATTAATTCACTATAAGCTTGAGCTTGTTCTTCTTCTTTCTTTTGTTCAGCTTGTGTTTGTTTGATGGTTAAAACATTAATTATTTTATCTTTTTGCATCGTACAATCTGTTTCATTATTGTTTGAAAGGTATTGAATAAAATCAAAGAAGTTACCTTTTTCATTAGCTTTTGGGAATCATAAATTTTCAGTATTAACGTTTTGTATATGTCTATCTTTATTGATAAAAAGTCTGTTTAAATCAATTTTCATAAAGGCGATAAATTCTGATTTATGTTCGATTATATAATTGATTTTTTCTTCGCTAAGGTCTAACTTGCCTTCAATTAAAAATTGATTTTCCATATGAAAATTATATTAGAAAGTGGAAAAAAAATTACAAATAGTGGAATAGAAAATAAGATTCTGTTTTTAACTAATATGTCTATTGTATAGTTGAATAAGTTTTAATTGATAAATTGTGTTAATATGGTAAAGAAAGTAAAATGTTTCTCAAAATGTTTTTTCATATATACTTTTCTATTATGGACAAAAAGATAATTAATTTTAAGCCGCAAGTATTTTTTATAGATATAGATGGGACTCTTTTAGATGAACCTAAATCAATAATTAGAAAGGAAGAAGCTGTATCTAAGCAAAATATAGATGCAATCAATAAATGTATAAAATCAGGCTACCAAATTGTTTTGTCAACTGGTAGAGCACCTGAAGAAAAGTTAATAAGCGATATTTTTAAACAAACTGATATTAAATATGCAGTTTGTCAAAATGGTTCAGCTATTATTAATAACAAACTAGAAGTAGTTAAATCGGCGCAATTATGTTTGAATAGGTCAAGAGCAATTTTAAAATATTGCAAAGAACATAATTTATATATGATTGTTAATAACACTAAGTTTATTTATGGCCCTAACACAAATATTAAATTAGATAGACCATGAGTTAAAAACTTTAAAGCATCATTATATGATGAAATGCCTAAAGTAGATCATGTTAAAAAGCTTTTGGTTTTTGGCAAAGACCTTGAGGGTATGGTCAAAACTAAAGAAGAATTAAATAAAAAAATTAAAAATCTTTCAATAGCTGTTGTATCTTATGGTTTATCTTTAGAAATAACAGATATTAAAGCAAGTAAAGGCAAAGCCAATTTATTCATAGCTAAATATTTAGGTGTGGATCCCAAAAGGTGTCTACATATTGGTGATTCAGGTAACGATGTTTCTGCGGCAGAATTTATTGGCGGATTTATAGCTATGGGTGATGCAGCTGATTTTGTTAAAGAAAAAGCAATGTATGTGGGTCCTTCATATAGACCGGCCGGTATATCTAAATTATTACAAATGATTATGAATGATGAGATTTAGGTCTCATATTTTTTTATCGCTTTATAGACCATGATTAGCCAAAAATTTATTTTCATATATACTATATTTATATCGTCCTAAATATTGTCCCTGTATATTGTCCCGAGACTGCAAGAGTTAATCAACAATTTAATTGCTAACCTCATTATAATACAAATTAAATTAAAATTCTAATAAATTAATAACACTATCACCGTTTGTTGTTTTAAAATACCATTGATTCTCAAACTTATACGCAAGCACTGGTGTTGCAGCTTTAGTTAAAGCTATTTCATTAATTCTCTTAAAATCGTACTCTTCACTATCTTTGGCTTTTACTTGTAATAAGAATAAATTATTATTCTTATAAGCAAATAAATCTATGCCTAAAATAGCGTCTTGATACATATTAGCTACTTCTACGCTGTAATCGTTTTTAAGTAAGAGATCTCTTAATTCTAACTCACGTCTA
This sequence comes from uncultured Mycoplasma sp., assembly GCA_946998935.1. Lineage (GTDB taxonomy): Bacteria > Bacillota_I > Bacilli_A > Mycoplasmatales > Metamycoplasmataceae > Mycoplasmopsis. Next base: position 6,129 of record CAMQBE010000001.1, read on the forward strand.
AAATTAATAAAACCATAATAAAACATAATTTGGTAAATTTTGTGAAAATTATCTTTAGTATTAGCACTATTGTTCTTTAAATAAGCGCCTAATTTAGCACAAAAAAGAGAACTTGCCAAGTTCTTTCATTCTTCAAAAGTTTTAGGTTTGTGTTCTCATAATAACTTTTTAAGATTAATGTGTAGTTCTTTGAACGTCGGTAATTGTATCTTCATTAATTCTATTATAAGCTTTGGCGTTTAATAATTTAAGATTATTATTTGCATGTTCGAGAATACTACTTATTTTAGATTGCATGATAGTTTTATCTTCTTCTATAATTTCTTGCTTAAAATAAGGATTATTTGCTCTTAGAGAGGCATTTTCGTTCTTTAGTCTCTCTAATTCATTTCTAAGTGTGTTATTATCTGTTTTCAAATTAGCTATAACATCGTTTTTGCTGTTGATAACAATTTCTGCTGTAGATAATTCTTTAACATCTACTTGTTCCATTAACATTTTGTCCATTGCTTTTATGTAGTCTTCTTCATCTAATGTTCAGTATGTAAGTTCAATCATTTGAGGACTTGAATGACCTACAATTTTAGCTGCTTGATAAATATCAAAGCCCTTACGCATTAAATTAGTTATAAAACAGTGTCTCAAAACATGAGCAGAAATAACCAAATCTTTTAATTCTGGGTGTCTTGCTTTAACAAAATGGCTAAATTCACCAAAGATGTTTTTAATAGTTTTAGCAGTAATATCAAGTTTTAAGTTTTGGAAATCTTCTTGCATAGTTCGAAATTTTGAATCTTCAGCAAGTGAAGATGGAATAAATATTCTTCTTTCTTTTTGACTTTTGGCTGTTTTTATCTTTTGAGACCAAAATTCACCATTGATTTTGCGTTGCTTAAAATCTTCTCAATTAATGTTTTCAAATTCACTAACTCTAATACCATTAACTAACATAAACTTAAATATTCATTCAAAGCGTGGGTTGTTAAATTCTTTTAAATCATCAAAGATAATATTAAATTCATTAAGAGAAAATGCTCTTCTATTGCTTGTTTCACGTCTAATTTTAGGTAAATCGACTAAACTTACATGAATTCCTGTAGCTTCAGAATATCAACGAGCAAAGACTTTAAAAATTGACATTCTTAAAAATCTTGTGTTTTCTGAAATTTCTTTGTCTTCTAAAAGAGCTTCAATAATTCTCTTTTCTAATTCTTTAACATTAGTTCAATTTCTTAAATGTGCTAATTCTGTTTTGTATAAAGTTAATGTTCTTGCTGATTTAGCTTGATTCTTAACTTTTATTTCGAATTCTCGTATAAAAGCATTAACGGCGTCTATTCCGTGTATTTTAAAAGTTGTATTTGACATAAATATCTCCTTAGAGTTAAATATTTTAATAATTCTCCATAGGAAAGATATTAATGTATAATTTATTTGCATTCCTATGGGTTTCGTTGAGTAGGAGTGCTTTTATTTTATTATTTTGATAAAAGCTTCTTTACATGTTAGAAAACAAAAGAGAGAACAGATACCTATTCCCTCTCCATTTTATGGTAAATTCGTTTAGGAATTAGAAAGGGTTTCGGTTTTCTAACGTAATTATTATACACCAAAAGACAGGACAATATATTATTTTTGTCCTATCTTTTTGTTATTTGCATAAATATGATCTTTTATTTGCTATGTGTTTATTTTTTAAGCAATATTAAGCGTTGCTTGCGCTTTCTGCTGAAAATGCTGACACTCCAGAGTTTTCACTCTTTGGTTTATTATTAATTACTTCAGTAATTACTTTAGGGGCTTCTTTAGCAATATCTCTTACATTTAATAATTCTTTAGCTTTAGCTAATTCTTCCTTGAGTAATTCCAATTGTTCTTTAGTGAGGCTCAATTGGTTTTTAACAGTTATTAATTCAGCTTGAGCTAATTGTAAAGCTTGTTCTTTAGATTCTAATTTAATTTTCAAAGCCTCCACATTATCATTAGCTTCGGCTAATTTTAAATTGATAGTTTCAATTAATTTTTGTTTTTGTTCATCAATTTCATTCATTTTATTTATCCTTTTTTCTAATACAGCTATATATTCGCCGTCTTTACCGGCAGGCAACAATATTTCTTTTGCCTTTAATGTTGCAATTTCTGCAGTTGCTTTTTCATACTTATAAGAAAGCTCTTGTAGAACTAATTCTTTACGATTTAAACGGCTTTTAAGTTCATTATATTTGCTTGTTAGCTCGTTGTTTTCAACTTGCAAGGCTGAAAGCTTATTCAACAACCCTTTGAAGTTAGCTTCCAAATCGTTATAAGCAGTTTCTCATTTCTTATCTAGTTTTTTGCTAGTTTTATAAGATGTTATTTTAGCTACAACGCCAAGGATAGCGATTATAACTGAAACAACAATAGCAGAAATGTTTAAAATCATTTCTTTCATTATTTCTCCTTTTTATTTTTTAAAACTTGTTATTGGTTCTCAATTAACTTTAATATATAGTGTTGTTAAGCATATTAATGCTAATAAAATTAATATTTGCAATGTTGTTTTCATTATTAATTATTCATCCTCATCAAATGTTTTATTAATAACGTCGAATGGGATATATTTCAAAGTAACTTCTGCGAGGTCTTCACCACCATTATGTTTTCTAATATATTTGCCATACATGTCATAAATTAATCCTAAATCGTTTTTGGTATTTAATCCAAACAAATCACTATAACGTTTTACATTTTTATAATTTTCTATATAAGAATAATTTGCAGTTAATTTCGCTTCTCGATATTCAACATAATCCTTCTTGTTTAACTCATCCGCTATCATTTTTCTTACATCATCTTTAGAAACTTCCGCATGTTGGTTATTAATCTTTGCTTCTAATTCTTTAAATTTATCATCAATATATTTTTTGACAACGCTGTCTTTTAACTCATTATCTTGAAAACCTAATAGCTTAAAATATCCATTAGAATTTTTAAGTATTAAATTAAAGTTTTGGTCTTTAGCCAATGTCTCAAAGTAATACATGTGATTTCTATCATTAGTATCATCTGCATTAAATTCAATTCTTGTATTATTAGCTAAATTAAAACTTCTAGTTAACTTTTCTTCAATGTTTTTATCAAAGTAAGTACGTTTTATATTAGTTATATCTTGTGTATTATGATCTGTAGCTTCTTCAATAACGGCCACATCTTTATATAAACTACCTAAGCTATCATTTATTTTATCTATGTCTGAAGCATTCAGTTTAATATTATTGGTATTAGTAGCTACATCGCTAGAAACCGAATCTATACGTTTTTTATTATCTCTAATTCCAATAGTATTTTTATCACAAATATCGTCAAAATATTTTAATAATTTTTCTCCATTGTCATATTCAATAAATGAATTATCCCACGACGGATACATCAACAATTCAAATGAAATGCGATTCAATAAATTTCCCATTGTTCCAAAGTCTCTAACATCTCCATTAATAATAAAATTATTATTACTTAAATATTGCTTATTAACAAATTCAGGGAAGTTCTCATTACTTAGTCTAAATTGCAATTCTTTATAGCAAGCTGTTCTAAAATTATTAACTCTATTAACGCCAAGAACTTTCTTAACATCTTCAATATTCTTTATTGTATCTTTATCTAATAGAAACGACATTCGTTGCATAACTATAACATCGCAAGTTTTAAATATTATTTCCATTTGATTTTTAAAAAATTCTTCTTCGCTTATATCTTCTTTTATATTCTTAAATACTCTAGGAATATCAATGGAAGATTTATTAAGTCAAAATTCTTTTTTAAATTCTTCAAGAGAAATATTTATTTTTGAATAATTGCTCATTTAACCTACTTTCTTTTTAAACTTTTAAAATTACTTTTTCATGCAAATTTTGCACCATGTCTAAGACCAGAACGTAAGACGTAAGCCCCGCTATGAGTTAATGTTGAACGTGCTAAACTTGTTATTGGTTTTAAGTATTTAAAGTTTCAGCCTTTTAAAGCGTTGTCTTTTACACCAGAAAAGAATTCGCTTGTTAAATCATTTCAATTACTATTCCAAATTCATTTGTCTTCTTTAGCATTTTTTTGGAGATAATATATCGTTTTGTACGTATAAGCAAGAGTTGTTGCTAGTGAAGCAAAAAGTGGAATTTTTGAAGAAACTATAAATTCTTTATTATGTCTTAAGATTTTTCCAATTTCTCAACCGTAAGCAAAATTATCTAAATAGAAACGACCTGGGCTTGGAGCATTTATTAATTTCATAATGTCAGATACATTCTTACTAATTAATAGTACAGGTTCTTTCCCTTTTGGATTTTTTCTTGAAGATGTAGTCGCTGGATTAAATCTTAACAAGGCATTACAGGTTTTAATATCTCAAGGGTTATATGCTTTGTATATTTTTATACTTTGCAATCAACTTGAATTTATAGGAATATTCTTTATCAACTCATTAAATGATTTACGACCTATCTTCTTTAGAACAGCTTGCGATTTCGCTGTTATAAATTTATTCCATGTTTTGGTAAGTAATTGTTTTGGTTTTCTTAAAATTAAGTCAATCACCTTTTTACCTGCATACCTTGGACTTGTTAATAAAGAAACTACAGATCTTGCTCCAACAAAAAATTTTTTAAAAGATTTTATACTTTTATTTACTTTTAAATATTCTCTTTCTGATATTGCTAAAGTTTTTTTAAAACTATTCTCTGTAGTTTCTTTTAATGCTTTTTCGATTAATTCATGGCTTTGGTCGAATATTTTATAATGACTAATAATCTTCCCATTTGCGTCTAGTATTTCGTCTGTGCTATTAAAAATTTTCATTGACAAACTATCATTTTTTAGAATATTACTTAAACTTTTTTCACTACTTGAAACATTATTTGCTAACGAAATTAATTTATTAGCCTTTGCATAATTCTTGTAGGCTTTTACACTTTGACCTATAAAAGCAACACTATTAAAAGCAGTAGAAATTCCAAAGTCTTTTCAATCTACTTCACCTCCGTTAAATGCTGCATTAAAAGCTAAGTCTGCTGCACTACTTAAAGCAAAATCTGCAACAACTCCTGCAAAACCAGCTCCGCCTGTTAAAATACCTATCCCCACGCCAACAGTAAGTTCTAGTGCTCAACGTATTCACTTGAACCACCTTGGCAATTCATAAGTTTTGTCTTCCTTGTATAAAACTAATTGTCTATTTGGTGAAACGTTTGCAAAGTTATAAAAAAGCATATTAAGCTTTCTTAATTGCTAAAAATACTTCGGGTTTTTCAATTTTAAAAGCATTTTGTGCTTCCATTGCTGCTACCATATCATTGAAATATGATTTTTCTTTAGCAACAATTGCGGAAATAACTTTAACTTTAGATACAACACCTGCGTCATAGCTTACTATAACGTCATATTTTTTCATAAAGCGATTTTTTCTTACTTTATAACCATCTAAAGCTTGGAATGTTAATACTCCATTACGAATTGCTTCAGCTGCATTATTTCCAATTGCAGTTGATTTAGCTAATTTTGCAAAAATTCTTGGTTTTGCTTGAATGGTAATACGTGTAGGGTCAATCCCATTTTTAATAAGTTTATCTGTATATTCTTCTAATGAAGCCGCTAAATCATTTACTTCATCGCCTACTTTTTCATTAGACATTGCATATAAGTCAAGCACTTTAACTTGATTTGTTCTTTTGTCTAATTCAGCCTCGATGTCTGCATAAGCTTTTGTATTATGCATTGAAATAAATGAATCTGCATAACTTTTCATAACTGCATCAAAATAAGCTTCATAGCCATTTGCTAAATCTTGCGCAGAAACTCTACGTCCGTTATATTTAGATAAGTTTCAACTTATAACGTCAACAGCGTCTTTTGCGTTTGCAATTTTATTTTCTTCACTGCCGTCTTGGTTTTTGTCTTTCCAATCTGTATCAACTAAAGTTCTAATAGTTAAAAAGTCTTCGTTACTATCTTTAATTTTATAAGCTGAGCCAAAGTCATCAATAGGTGAATTATCTACGATGTATTGGCAAATATCAGTTAATAATGCACCGTCTGCATAAAAGCCTAATTTACCTAAATTAGGGTCTATGTCAACGACAACATTACTATGGTTTCAACGTGGTTTAAAATCCATGTTATTTTCTCCTTTAATTAATCTTTTTCATAAATACCAGCAAATCTATAAGAAGTAGTCCCTTTAGTTGTTTTAACACTTGTTGGTTCTAATACTTTTATTTGCTTAATATTTTTTTCTTTTGCAATCTTTGCTACACTAACACTTAAATTCTTAAAGTTTATTTCTTTAAGTTCTTCTGGTGTTAATGTCTCAAAATCAATAGCTTCATAGTTTTGTTTTTTGACTTCTAATTCAAAAAGTTCTTTCATTTGACCGCGATAACTTGAGAGTTCTTTCTTATATTCGTCATTTGATTTTGATAAATTGCTTATTGTAGAAGAATACTCTGCATTTTCTTTTGCTAAAATATCATTTTTTTCGCTTAAGTTTTTAACTTTATTTTTAATTGCGTTTGTGTAATCTTCTTTTGTGGCAAAACTTATGTAAAAACCACTTTCTTTATTGTTGTTTTCTTTATTTTCAACAACTGAATTATTTGCTTTTTCAAGCACTGTATCATTAACGTTTTTTTCGTCCATGATATTCCTTTCTTCCGTCTTTAGGGCAGCAGTTCCCGTTTCATATCTAATTTAAGTAATTAATATTAATCTCTCCAATATTTGAAGATATGTCTATTTTTGTTTCAATATCATCTATATATAACTTTCGTGGAAGAAATATACCTTTTATAGTTAATATTTCATTTCTTATTGCTGTCAAATTAATAGGTTCGTTTTTATATTTTTTTTCGTATGATTTCAAAAACTCTAACCAACTATCATAAGTTAAAATGAATTTATTTTGAATAAAATTAGTTTCTTGTTTTAGTGCACTATCAAAACGATAACTATAGTACCTATTGAATGCTCCCTCAGCAATTTTTACTGTAAAAGTATATTCAACGCAAGTGGTTCTCGTTCTTTCGTGTTGCCCTTGATACTCATCTACATCAGTTCATGTCTCTGTTTTGCAACCGCTATCACTATAGTCTCCACCATTAATAAAAACAAATTTTTTAAATTGAGTTTGTGGATTCACATTTAATGGGAAACCATCGGCGGTTTCTCCATCAATTCATTGTTTTCTAACAACACTAATATAGTCATCAACTATATTCAATTTATCATTCTTTTCGTGAATTCTTATTAAATCTTCTAAATATTCATAAGTTATGTTCGCACCGCCAGTTGTTATAGTTATTGTTCTTATATTATTGTTTATTGTCTTGTAGTCATGAACTAATTCAAAAGGTATTTTAGCTTCATTATTGCCACATAATAAATTCACTTTATAATGTAAACCGCTAGACTCTCAATTTTTTCAATCTAAAGAATAATTAATCTCTTGAATTTCCTTTGGTATTAGTGGAAAATCTATAATTGTTTTAACATTAAAATTTGTAAACTCATTAGCCACTTTATATTCAAGTTTATTCCCAACCAAATCAAATTTATAAAATGTCGAGCATAAATATCATCTATTTCTTATGTATTCAAAATAAAAAGGTAAAAATCATTTATGTTTCTCTGTCATTCCGCCGTTAAAACAATATGAAGAGTTTAAAAATGAGCTACACATTACAGCATACATTTCAAATTCATTAATTGTTAAATTGCTTTTTTGCAACATATCATATAAAGCTCAATCAGTATAATCTCTAATATTTGTCCCACCATAAACTTTTGATTTAAACTCTTTTATTTGTTCTTCAGTCATTCCAAGAAAAGAACTTGACATTTTAGAAACATTAGCAACTATTTCTTCAATGCCTATTAAGAATCTGTTAATTTGTTCATCGCTCGTTGTTTTGTCTATTTCACTTTCAGGTTTTTTTATTGTGAATTTTTTTATATTGAATAAATGAAAATAATTTAATGTATTAAAAAAGAATTTTGAATTTTCATCTATTGCAATAGGATTCACAATCATTGGTATCATATTAACATTTTGCAATTCAACTTTTTGCACAACATTGTCTTTCGTTTTATAAATATCTTGCAAAAGAAAGTTGTCTTTTATAGATACTTCTACTGCGTCTTTTGTTGTAAAAATAAAATTAATTTTTTTATCTTTTGAATATAAGTCTAAATCTTGTATTGTTATTATTACATTTTTTGCTTTATCATTGACCGGACTATAAGTTTCATCAACTCGCAAAGCTATATATTTTTTCTTTTCTTCAATATCTTCAAATATTAAAATTTTTCGGGCATTAATATTTTCGTCTGTTATCAACGTTTTAGCATATATAGGAATATTAGTGGTTTGGTTATTTGTATGTAAATCACTAATAAAAGCCTTAATTACTTTTTCTTTTTCAGGTATTCTGATGATGTTTATATCGCCAATTCCGGAACTAAAATCTTTATCAACCGCAATTACAGAAAACTTTTTGTAGCACCGTTGCTCTATTAAGTCATTAATCTTCGCTATTTCCATTTTCTACCTTTTCGTCATTTTCTTTATCTACGATGTATTGCTCGTTTTGAATAGCAGTAGGGTTTATAGCCGTTCCGTTTAAATCAACATTTAATTCTTTAGCTTCTGTTTTTAATCATTCCGTAGAAGAATTAACAACTACTTTTGCAATTTCATATCCATCATAAAACTTATCTAAAAATTCTTTTAATTGAATTTCTCTTAAATTAGCTTTAGAGTTTATATGCTTTTGGTATTGACTAGATATTCCTTGTGCTTCAGCATTATGAATATTTTTTGTTCCAAAATCACTTGTATCAGGTTTTAAAAAACCTAGCTTAGTAATTCATTTATTAACAAAATCAGCGGTTTGTATTAATGATATTGCTTGACTATTACCTTGTACCAGATGTATAGGAGTACTTGTCATTTCAGCAGCATATTCGTTTATATTAATTATTCTTTGTTTTAAATCTAATAAACCAGCTTTAACTTGTTTCGCATAATCTCTATTTTCAACTACAAATAATCATGGTGCAGCTCAATAACCGTCTTGAGTTATCAATGATCACACAATATCTAAAGCATTAAAGAAACCTTGTTGAACCAAATCTATTTCAGGTTTAGCTCTATGATCGTTAAAAAATATTTGATAAGGT
>CAMQBE010000002.1 GCA_946998935.1 uncultured Mycoplasma sp.
TAAATGATTTGAAAAAGTGGGCGATGAAGCTGATGATTTAGTTGCAACTATGGCTCATAATAATCTTGAAGGCCAAAATTATGTATTTTCGAAAGATCGTGATTTATTGCAACTTGTAAATCAAAATACATGTATAGTTAATCGTGCTAATAAAGCAAAAACCACACAAGCTTTTGATTATACAAATCTAGATAATTTTAATGAACGTTATGGTATTAGACCAGATCAAATTGCTGACTTTAAAGGATTGGCAGGCGATCCTTCAGATAATCTAAAAGGTGTACCTGGCATTGGAGATAAAGGCGCTATAAAATTAATTCAAGAATTTGGTTCATTAGAAAATATTTACGACCAAATAGACAAGATTAAAGGCGCAACACAAACTAAATTAATTGAAGGGAAAGAAGAAGGTTTCTTCTGCAAAAAGTTAGCTACTTTAAATTATGAAGTTGAAATGGATAGAGATATAAATTCTTATGTTTTTAAACCTAATATTGCAAATGGTATTGACAAATTAAATGAATATGGTTTAAATAATTCAATTAATAAAATAGCTAAAAGTGAAGCTTGAAATATCAAATAGGTTTTTAACTAATTGTTCTACTGTATAGTAAAAAAAGAAAACGACGCTATGTCGTTTTCTAGAATAAAGTTAATTGGTCTGTGGAAGCTAAGTTGATAAATATACTCATGTCTTCCATTTTTTTAGTTAAGGTCTTATTAACTGAAGTTCTTCTTGAAAAATCATCAATAGAGCTAAAAGGTTTTTGATTTCTAGCTTTGACTATTGAAACTGCAACAGCAGGACCTAAGCCGTCAATTGCTTCAAAAGGAGGAATTAAACATCCTTTATCATTATCAATGATTCATTCATGAGCTTGCGATTTTTCTAAATCAATATTAGTAATATAGAAACCTCTAGCGTACAACTCTTGAACTATTTCAAAAACAGGTATTAAGTCGTCTTCTTTAGTACTACGTTCATTTTTAGGTATAGCTAATATAGCTGCTAAACGGTCTTTAGTTTTAGTGCCTTGTTTAATATCTATCATGCTTTCAAGTTCCAAAGCTTTAGCATGTGTAGCAAAATAACTTGCATAGTGAGCTAAAGGATAGTAGACCTTAAATCAAGCTATTCATCAAGCCATTAAGACATATGCTGTAGCATGGGCTTTAGGGAACATGTATTTGATTTTCTTCATACTATCAATTTGCCATTGAGGTATTTTATAGCCTTTTAATTCTTTTTCTTCTTCGGGTGTTAAACCTTTACCTTTACGTACTTTTTCCATAACTTTAAAAGCAAAAGATTTTTCAACACCTTGGTGAATTAACATAGTCATAATGTCATCACGACAAGAAATAACATCCTTAATAGTAAAACCTTTTTTATTAATTAATTCTTCAGCATTATTTAATCAAACATTTTCACCATGGCTTAAACCAGAGATAGAAATTAAGTCAGCAAAAGTTTTTGGATTAGCTTCATGCAACATTTGACGTACAAAAGAAGTACCAAATTCAGGTAATCCTAATGCACCAGTAGGTTCACCGTTAATATCACTAGGCTTAATATTTAAACTTTTAGTTGAAGCAAAAATACTCAAGACTTTAGGATCTTTTTTAGGCACTTCATTGATATTAACACCGGTATATCTTTCGAGCATTTTGATAATCGTAGGATTATCATGGCCTAGTAAGTCAAGCTTAAGTACATTATCATGAATAGCTTTATAGTCAAAGTGAGTAGTAAACCAGTCGGCTTCAACTTCGTTTGCAGGATAATTAACTGGAGTAAAGTCGGTAACGTCATATTCCTTTGGAATTATGACAATACCACCAGGGTGTTGCCCGGTTGTACGTTTAACCCCTTCTAATTTAGAAGCTAAATAAACAATAAAAGCATCATTAAAATCTTTATGTGTTTCTTCCATATAAGCTTTAACATAACCATAACCAGTTTTAGGAGCGACTTTTGAAATTGTTCCAGCTTTAAAAGTATGGCTTTCACCAAAAAGTTTTCTAACTTCTTTGTGAATTTCTCCTTGGAAATCACCAGAGAAGTTTAAGTCAATATCAGGGACTTTATCAGCTTTAAAACCTAAGAAAGTTTCAAAAGGGATACCTTGGCCATCACTAGTCATCTTGTTATGGCATTCAGGACAATTTTTATCTGGTAAATCAAAGCCACTTGTTATTTCGGGCATATTTGCAAATTCAAAATGCTTGCATTTTTCACATAAATAATGAGGTTCAAGTGGGTTAACTTCAGATATACCACAAAGGGTTGCAACAAAAGAAGAACCTACTGATCCACGGCTACCAACAACATAACCTGAATCATTTGATTTTTTGATTAAACGGTAACTAATTCAATAGATAACACTAAAACCATAATTAATAATAGGATTTAATTCCGCTTCTATTCTTTTTTCTAAAACTTCAGGTATTTTTTCACCATATTTTTTGTGTGCATTTTCATAAACTAAAGCGCGTAGTTTATTAGCTGAATCATCGAAAATAGGAGTATATAACTTGTCTTTAATAACTTGGATGTTTTCACACATGTTGGCTATTTTTTGGCTATTATCAATAACCACTTCTTCAATTAATTTTTTGTCGCCTAAAAAAGCAAATTGATCAAGCATTTCTTGAGTGGTTAAAAATTGTTGATTTGGGATAAATAATTTTTTACCTGTACTTGCGCGTTTATAATCATATAAATAGTGTCTTGCGTTCTTGATGCCTTTTGCGTAAACAAGTATTTCATAGGATAATTTGTCATTTAGATCAAGGTATCTTACATCACCAGTAGCTACTGGAATTTTATGATGTTTTATAGCTTCATTAATAATATCTTTAAGTCCATATTCAAGTTGTTCTTGTGTTATAGAACCATCTTCAACTCAGTGGCTAAAAACTTGCGGTGCAGGTATTTCTACATAGTCCACCCGTGAAAGTTTATCTAGAAAATCTTCATGACTTCTATAGAAGTAACTTTCATATAATAAACTCTTCAAAGTGCCTGAACCAATAAGAAGATTTTCTTTGTTTTTTAAATCATCTCAAAAAATCTTAGAGCCACAGTTTAAGTTGGTGATTAAAGATTCATTTAATAATTCAAATTGTTCTTTTAAGCCTGCTTGGTTTTTAGCTAAGACACTCACTTCATAAGCAAAAGTTTTCTTGTATAAATCTTCAGAAGTAAAGCTTTTTAATCGTTCAAAAGTATCAATATGTTGCTTGATGTTAAGACTATTCATTAAGTTAATTCAAACTTTAGCTAATACAGTTGCATCATAGTCCCCACGGTGAGCAACATTAGGATCATAATCAACTCCATAACGAGTTGAAACATCTTCTAGTTTATGCTTTTTAGCTTCAGGGTTAGTAATACGTGAAACAACTAAAGAGTCTACTACAGTAACATGAGGGAATGGCATGTTATTTTCTCTAAATTTTTCTTTTAAGAAATTAAAGTCAAATGTTGCATTGTGAGCTATAGCTACTTTGCCATTTAAATCATCATAAATAGCTTTTAAAGCGTCTTTAATATCAAGACCCTTAGTTTGTAGCATTTCATTAGTAATACCAGTTAAATTTTTAGTGAAATAATTAATTGGTTTTTTAGTTTTAACAAACATTTGCTTAGTTTTACCAAGTTTTAGATTCTTTTGAATAGTAATCGAACCATATTCAATCAATTCAGCAAACTTAGGGCTTAGACCTGATGTTTCAATATCAAATGATACATATTCAACATCTTTTAATTTGCCATTTAACGTTTCACCTAATAATACATTATTGCTTTTGTCAATAATTGAGAAACTAACACCATAAAGAGCTTTAATGCCAACGGCTTTAGCAGTATTGTAAAATTTAGGGAAGCCTTGAGCACCATCGGTGTCCATAATAGCTACCGCAGACATATCAAAAGCTTTTGCTTGCAAAGCAACACTTTCAGGTTCAATTAAACTATCCATGGTGTTCATTTTTGAACATACATGCAATTCAACTCTTTTTCTATTTTTAGGTGCATTATCTTTTCTTATTGGATATGGATTTTCAATAGGAGCTACTGTATTAACAAATATTGAGTTTTCTTTTTTACCATTACGATAATTTTGGTCAACGCTACCAGTTACTTTAACTCATTGGCCATCAACTAAAAATTCTTTTTCTTTTTTGCTAAAGTCTTCATTTCTAAATCATTTATTTTCAATTGCATTTTTATAATCAGTTAAACCAAAAGTACATACAAACTTGTTATTTTTTGATGTGCTAAAAGCAATATTGAATAGTCTTCCGCTGAAACTTACATTTGTTTTATTTTCCGCTTTTGAGATATTATCAATATCCATTGTTTCATAACTTCTTCTAGCTCATGAACGGCCAGAAAATGAATTAAACTTGTTAGCATTAGATAAAGCTATTTCTTCTTTTTTATCAGCAATTAATTGTTCTTCAATTAATTTCTTTTTAGCGATGTTTTTTCTTTCTTCATCAGCTTTAATTTTGGCCATTTGTTCTTCAGTTATTTCTTCTTTAGGCTTTAAGCCAAAATAGAAGTTCATATTAGAAAAGCCGTATTTGCGTAATCTATTAAACAAAGAATTCATAAGTGATTCAAATGTTTCAACGTCGCTTTTTTTGTAAACGATTATTGAAAGATTATTACCATCAATTTTCATATATCTGTCAAAATTAAACTCTCTTAATTTGGCATATTTTGGCCTTTTAGCTCTAACGGCGTCAATAAAAGGCATGATATTTTCTTTTTTATATTGGTCTTGGTGGAAATCATATTTTTGGACAACGTTAGCTATATGATTGGCTTTTAGTGCATTTCTAAAAGCTAAAAAAGATTCAACATTCACAACATTGTTAAATTTAATAAGAATTGTCAATTCATCTTTTTCGTTATTATAATTGCTCTCAACTAGCTCAGCAGTCTTTAAATCATCACCATATTCAAAGCCTAGTTTTGTGCAAAACTTAATAAACTTTTTGTTGTTTTTTATATCCATTGTGTCGTCCATAGTATTAATAATTATAGACATAATTTACATACTAAAAATAAGAAATAAAAAATATTTTTTTAAAGCAAAAAAACGAAAAAATGAAACAAATAAATAAATTTTTTAGATATATTTCGATTTTACTAATTTAACTATGAATAAGCTATATTAAGAAATAAAGATCATGTATTATTTATATTTTTATTATGAAAATTAAATATTCCCAATTTTCATTTAGTCAAAAATTAGAATAAAAAAATGACTTCTATAATTTAATCTTATTTATTGTTGTAATAACTTGAGGCAATAGGCAAATTAAAAGCTAGATATAATGTGTAGAGATCATTAAGCAAATCATCAGAGACCACTTTAATGACATTATCTTCTTTTAAGTTGAACTCTGGCATCACTATACTTAATAAATTGCCAGTAGAATTGAATCAACCAACAATATTGTTTTGATTGTGGATCATACCTAAATTTGGAATTAAATAATCTTTTTGGTTTACTACGTTAACATAATTTTCTAAAACTAAAGGTGTATAAATTTGTCTTATTTTTAACGCATTGCTAGCATAAGGAGTAAATAGTTTATTAAATTCCTTATTTTCAAAATTAATATTTTGTTTTAGAGCAAAGTTAGAAACACTTCTTGTACCGATAACAATATTGTAAGCTTCTTTATCAGGCTTGTTAAAGTAGATTGAATATACACAAGCATGAATTGTTCTTCATCGTTTAATTTTCTTTCTTTTATTATCTTTAATATTTGTCTTTGACTTATAAGAAAATTCATAAAGCGAATATTTGAAGCCGCGGTCATCAATAAAGTTTAAATTATTGGTTATTTCTAAAAATATAGAATTTGTTGGTATTGCGTTTGTACCAATTAAGCTAATAGCTAAAGTTCTAGCGTTATCATCATCACTCTCTAAATCATTAACATGATAATTTCATTTTTCCATGATATTAAAACCTATAGTTGACATAGATAATCTTTCTCTATATTTAGTCTTAATTTCATTATGATTTACTCTTCCAAAAGCGTATGTAACTACGCCTAATATTAAGAATATAATGGTAATAGAAAATCATATTTTTATGTTGATTGTACCAGATTCAACATTTAGCAAACCATAAGCAAAGAGTGGTATATCAACTGCTAAAATAATTGTTCCTAATATCAAGCAAATTTTCGAATTAATAAGAAGTTTTTGTAACTTTTTGCTACTTATTTCTTTTACATTTTTACTTACTTCATCCTTAATTTCTTGTCCGTATTTTTCTTTAAAATCTTTGTAAGAGATGAATTTTTTGTCTTGAATATCCATATTCAAATTATACAAAAAATCTAATAAACATAACTGCTCAATGCTGTTATGCAATCCTCATTTTGTTATTATTTCATTTAAATTAGTTATGAAAAAATATTCAATTATCTTGTTTTTAAGAGCGTTTTAAAAAGAATATTTGTTTATATAAAAATTTACTCGCTTTTACTTTTAACACTATTTTATAGTAAAAAACAGAAAAGCTTAAAATTGATTTTTTTTTTTTTTTTTTGAGAATTTTGAACCAACTAAAAAAAGTTAAAAAATTTGCTTTTGTTTTTAGACTTCTCTGCTAAAATATAATCACGCTTATTATTACATACAAGAATTTAATACTTAGGAGGCTGATTTCCAAAGCTATTAACCGCAACATGTTCGTATGGTAAGTGTTTAATTTTTTTATTGAAGGAGTATTAATTGTATGAGTGTTACAACAGGAAATAAAACTAAATACCCTTACAAAGTGCACAAATTTGGTCCTATTACTGAACGCCGTGATTATTCAGTAACTAAATTTACTTGACCAGTTCCAGATTTGTTGGCAACAAGTAAAGAATCATTTGAATGGTTCAAAAAAACTGGTATTGAAGAATGCTTAAGAGAACATTACCCAATATCATCAGCAAATAAAAAAGTCGTTATTGAATATATTCCAAATAGCGCAAGATTAGAAGCATCAGGAAAAGAATATGAAGCAATTACTGAAGCTAAAGTTAAAGGTACTAACTATGCTGCAAAATTAGTTGCTAAATTCAAAGCAAGTATTGAAGAAACCGGGGTTGTTACTCAACCTATTGATGTTCTTTTAGGGGAAGTTCCTCTTATGACTTCAGGCGGATCGTTTGTTATTAACGGTAGTGAAAAAGTTATCGTTAGTCAATTGATTCGTTCACCTGGAGCTTACTTTGGTCGTGGTGTTCGTAATAAACAATCAGATGACTTGTTTAACAAAGTTGAAATTCTTCCTCGTATTGGTTCATGAGTAGAAATTTCACATAAAGTTACTACAAAAAGTCCAGATAGCGTAAAGATTAAGATAGATAAGAACAAGAATGTTAATTTAGCTACTTTCCTAGGAGCTATTGGTTTAAACAAAGATGATATTCACTATCTTTTCGGCAATAGTGATGTTTTGAACGAAACTCTAAAGAAAGACAAGAAAATTACAAGTGATGAAGATTTCAATCAAGTAATTAAGAACTGCCAAGAAGAATTATTTAGAATTATTCGTCGTGGAGATCGTATTACTGATGAATCAACTACTAACTTGCTTTCAAGTATCTTATTCCACAAAAAACGTTATAACCTTTCAGAAACTGGTAGATACATGCTTAACAAAAAGCTTAATGTAGTAGATCGTATTTCTGGAACTTTATTAGCTCAAGATATTACTTTAATTGGCAAAGATGGTAAAGAAGAACATCACAAAAAAGGTACAGTTATTAACCATAAGCTAGCTGTTTTAATACAAAAGAATTTTGACAATGGTACTTTACCATCAGTTGATATTCGTGGTATTAACGCAGATGTGGTTTATGCAAAATTATTACAAGATCCATCTAACGCAGCCCTTAAAAAACGTACTAAGATGGTAACAATTTTAGTATACCCAAGTCGTAGATGAATGGGCAGAGGTAAAGACCCTGTTAGAGTTATTGGTAATGATCCAAAATCAGTAGAACAACATTTACTTATTTCAGATATTATTGCTGCAATCAACTACTACTTTAACTTACTTGATGGTATTGGTCAAGATGATGATCCAGACTCAATGACTAACAAACGTATTGTTGCTGTAGGTGAATTATTGCAAAATCAATTAAACGTAGGTTTATCAAAACTTGAAAAAACTACACGTGAAAGAATGGGAGCTAAAGAACCTGACAAAGTGACACCTAAAAATGTTACAAACAACAAACTCATTTCTAACCAAATGAAAACATTCTTTAACTCATCAAAACTTTCACAATTTATGGACCAAATTAACCCATTAGCAGAAATTGCTAATAAACGTCGTATTACTTCTCTAGGCCCTGGTGGACTTAACCGTGATACTGCACAATTCGAAGTTCGTGACGTTCATGCAACTCACTATGGTCGTATTTGTCCTATTGAAACTCCTGAGGGACCTAACATCGGTCTTATCTTAAACTTTGCAACCTATGCTAAAGTAAACGAATATGGCTTCTTACAAACTCCATACTTCAAAGTTGAAGATGGTGTGGTTGATTATTCAGAAGTTCACTATTTAACTGCTTTTGAAGAAATTGGTTACAATATTGCTCAATCAACTATTAGTATTGATGAAAATAATCGTTTAACTGATAAAAACATTACTATGCGTCAAAACTATACTTATATCATGGGTACCCCAAAAGATATTGATTATATCGAAGTAGCTCCTCGTCAAATGGTTTCTGTCGCTGCTGGTTGTGTTCCATTCTTGGAAAATGATGACGCTAACCGTGCATTGATGGCTTCTAACATGCAACGTCAAGCAGTTCCTTTGCTTGAAACAGAAGCTCCTTTTGTAGCAACTGGTATTGAAGCTGATATTGCTAAATATTCTTCAGCTAATTTCACTGCTAAAAATGATGGTATTGTTGAATATGTTGATGGCGAAAAAATCAAAATTAGAAACACCAAAAAAACACTTGATACTTATAACTTGCAAAACTTCCAACGTTCAAATCAAGATACATGTATTACACAAAAACCTATTGTTCATGAAGGCCAAGAAGTTCATAAAGGTGATTTACTTGTTGATGGTTCATCATTTAAAGATGGCGAATTAGCTTTAGGCAAAAACGTTTTAGTGGCCTTCACAACATATAAAGGTTATAACTATGAAGATGCTGTTGTTTTGAACGAAAGATTAGTTAAAGACGACGTCTTTACATCAATCCACATTGAAGAACAAACTATTCAATTTAGAACTTCAAAAGCTGGTGATGATGAATTAACTAGAGATATTCCAAACGTATCAAAACAAGCAATTAGATTCTTAGATGAACATGGTATTGTTCGTGTTGGTTCAGAAGTTGTTCCAGGTGATGTTTTAGTTGGTCGTGTTAGCCCTAAAGGTGATGATAATCCTAGCCAAGAAGAAAAACTTCTTTCAGCAGTTTTACAACAAAGACAACTTGCTGTTAAAGACACTTCATTAAAAGTTAAAAACGGACACTCAGGTACTGTTATTGGAGTTGAAGTGTTAAACCGTGAAAACGGTGACCAACTTGAAGATGGTATCGATAAAATTGTTAAAGTTTCTATCGCAACCAAACGTAAGATTAAAGTCGGCGATAAGATGTCAGGTCGTCACGGTAACAAAGGTGTTGTTTCAATCGTTTTACCTGAAGAAGACATGCCTTATCTTGAAGATGGTACACCAGTAGATGTTATGCTTAACCCTCAAGGTGTTCCTTCTCGTATGAACATCGGTCAAGTACTTGAATTACATTTAGGTATGGCTGCAAGAAATCTTAAATGTAAATTTGTTACTCCTGTTTTTGATGGTATTAAAAAAGAAGCTATTGCTGATGTAATGAGCGAAGCTAACTTGTCTTTAACTGGTAAACAAACTTTAATAGATCCTATTACTGGTCGTAAGTTTGATCACCCAGTTTCTGTTGGTGTTATGTACATGCTCAAACTTAACCACATGGTTGACGATAAGATGCACTCACGTTCTGTTGGACCTTACTCATTGATTACTCAACAACCTCTTGGTGGTAAAAGTCAAAATGGTGGTCAACGTTTTGGTGAAATGGAAACTTGAGCACTTGAATCTTATGGTGCATCAAATGTATTACAAGAAATACTTACTTATAAATCAGATGATATTAATGGACGTAATCAACTCTATGCTGCACTTGCAAGTGGTAGAGAATTGCCTAAACCAGGTGTTCCTGAATCATTTAACGTTTTAAGCTATGAATTAAAGGGATTGGGAATGAAATTGGATGTTCAACATGCTAACGAAAATGAAGAAGAAGATGATGAATTGCTTCTTCAACACTTCGATGTTAAAAATGTAGGAGGTTTAAATGATTAATCGTTTTAAGAAAAATGATTCTCTTGATGCACCTATTGAAAGAATTAAACTATCATTAGCTACTCAAGAAGATGTAACCACCTGATCAATGGGTGAAGTTACTAAACCTGAAACCATTAACTATAAATCATATAAACCAGAACGTGAAGGCTTATTTGATGAATTAATTTTTGGTCCTACAACTGATTACAAATGTCCAATTTGTGGTACTAAATATAAACGTAGTGATGAAAACACAATTTGCGAAAAAACACCTATGTGTCAAAAGTACCAACCTAAAATTCTTCCTAAAATTACACGTAGAAGTAGAATGGGTCACATTCATCTTAACAATCCTGTTGTTCACTTCTGATTTTTTAAAATTGATCACTCAATTATTTCTAAATTATTAGGTTTAAGAGTAGCTGGCTCTTCAAAGCAAGTTACTAAAGCTGATTTAGAAAAATTAATCTACTACAAGAGCCATATCGTACTTGAAGATGGTGGATTAAAATCATTACACAAAAATGCCATTATTGACATTGCAGACGCTGCTGTTATTTATCGTGATGCATTAGTTGAACTTCGCGATAGATATAAAGAAGGCGATGACGAATACGACGTTATTAACGAAAGCTTAGAAGAACTTCAAGAATATGCTTCTAGCAAAATGGGTAAAGATTATGGTATTGACTTCTATGAATACAATGACATTATTCATGAATATTCAGATGCTAAAATCTCAACTGGTTCAAAAGCAATTGAATACTTGCTTAAGAATTTAGATATTAAAGAAGAAGCTAAAAAAGTTGAAGCTGAAATTAACAAAATTAATGCTTTTGGTAATTTACCTTCAACAAAAATTCAAGAACGTTCAAAACTTTATAAACGTTTAGCTGTAATTAACGCTTTCATTCAATCTAAACAAGATCCAACCTCGATGTTAATTTATGACTTGCCTGTTATTCCAGCAGACTTACGTCCTTTAGTTCAACTTGATGGTGGTCGTCACTCAACTAGTGATATTAACGAACTTTATCGTCGTATTATCATTAGAAACAACCGTTTGAAAAAATGAGAAGAAACAGACGCTCCTATGTTGATTAAACAAAATGAATTTCGTATGGTGCAAGAAGCTGTTGACTCATTGATTGATAATGCTCGTAAAAAACCAAATCCTGTTACTTCAAAGGACTCACGTCCTCTTAAATCTATTTCAGATGCTTTAACAGGTAAAAAAGGTCGTTTCCGTCAAAACCTTCTTGGTAAACGTGTTGACTATTCAGGTCGTTCAGTTATTGTTATAGGTCCCGAATTAAAGATGCACCAAGTTGGTGTGCCTCGTGAAATGGCTGCTAAATTATTCGAACCTTGAATCATTCGCGAATTAATTAAAGGTGATAACAATATAAACTCAATTAAAGCTGGTAAAAAAGCTGTTGAAAACTTAGACCCTATTATTTGACCATATGTTGAATTAGCAATTAAAAACCGTCCAGTTCTTCTTAACCGTGCGCCTACATTGCACCGTCTTTCAATTCAAGCTTATGAACCTGTTTTAATTCGTGGTAAAGCTATTAAACTTCACCCACTTTCATGTACTCCTTTTAACGCTGACTTCGATGGTGACCAAATGGCTATCCATGTACCTATTAGCGATGAAGCTGTACGTGAAGCACGTGAATTAATGTTAGCTTCTAAAAATATTCTTGGTCCTAAAGATGGTGAACCTATCATCAACCCAGGACAAGACATTGTTTTAGGTATTTACTACTTAACAATGGAAAAAGATGCTAAACATGGTGCTAAACATGAAGGTAAATATTTTGCAACTTACAATGACATGATGAATGCCTATGAAAGAGAATATGTAAATCTTCATACTCGTGTTGTTTTACCAATAAGTGAAGTTAATAAGAAATTATTAAACTTAAGTGCTGAAAACAAATACATGGTTTCAACAGTTGGTAAATTTATATTTAACCGTGTATTTCCAGATAGCTTTGAATTTATCTTTGGTAAACATGTTGAATATAAAGATGTTAAAAATTCCGATGGTACTATAAGCAAGGAAGAAAAGGAAGTTTTATATACTTCAAAAGAAGACTATCAACTTTCACAATTCGTTGTTCCATATGGTACAGATTTTGCAAATTATATTAAAGACATGCCTTTAAACTTACCTTTAGGTAAAAAAGACATTGCTAAAATTATTCGTCGTGTTTATGACAAATATGTTGCTGTTGTAAACATGGAAGATTTAGCCGCAATTATTAACAATATTAAAGCTATCGAAGAAAGTGAAATCTTCAATGAATGTTCAAAATTAGTGGATTACGATGGTAAACCAATTAGTGTTTCACACATAGAAATCTTAGACAAGATTATTCGTGAAGAACTAGCTAAAGTTAATGAAGAAGTTATTATTACTAATAAACATTATGATGCTATTTGATCAGTAAAAGACTATACTCGTTTATTAGACCAAGTTTGATTTAGATACACAAATATAGTTGCTGGTATTCTTGATGGTATTAAATCATTAGGTTACTACTACTCAACTATTTCAGGAACTACTATTTCTATTTCAGACGTTACAACCTTACCTGAAACTAAAAAGAAAATTGCTGAAGGTGACAAGTACATTAGCAAATTGAAACAATACTTCGATGAAGGTTTCTTAACTGACGATGAAAGATATAAATTAACCATTGAAAAATGGGGAGAAATCAAAGACGATATTGAACAAGATCTTAAGGCTGTTACTAAATCAGATCCAGATAACCCATTATTTATGATGTTTACTTCTGGTGCCCGTGGTAACTCATCTAACTTCGTTCAATTAGCTGGTATGCGTGGTTTGATGTCAAACAACACCAAAACGCTTAAAGCCGATGCTGAAAATGAACGTGTCGTTCGTTCAACTATTGAAATTCCTATTAAATCTTCATTCCTTGATGGACTTACCGCTTATGAATTCTATTCATCAACCCACGGTGCCCGTAAAGGATCTACCGATACCGCATTGAACACTGCTAAATCAGGTTACTTAACCCGTCGTTTAGTCGATGTTGCTCAAGGCATTGTTGTTCGTGAAGAAGATTGTGGAACTGACTATGGTTTTGTTGTTAAAGACATTCGCGATACCAAAACTGGTGCTGTTATCGAAAGCTTAGCTGATAGAATTGAAGGCCGTTTTGCTAATAAACCTATCTTTGATAAAAAAGGCAAAGTGATTGTTAATAGAAATGAATTAATCACTCCAGAAATTGCTTCTAAGATTGTTGCTTCAGGTGTTGAAGAAGTCGAAATTCGTTCAGTTCTTTCATGCTACACTCACAACGGTGTATGTAAGAAATGCTACGGTAAAGACTTAGCTTTAAACCGTGTTGTAAATATCGGTGAAGCTGTCGGTGTTGTTGCTGCTCAAAGTATCGGTGAACCTGGTACCCAATTGACGATGCGTACATTCCACACCGGTGGTGTTGCTGGTGTTGAAGATATTACTGGTGGTTTTGGTAGATTAATGGAATTAATCGATGCTTATGACTCTCCTTGAGGTCGTCCAGCTGTCATTTCAAAATTCTATGGTAAAGTTACCAAAATCGCTAATGCAAAGGACAAAGCGTCAAATACAACTAATGACTTTATCTTAATTTCAGTTGAACACTTGAATGAAGATGGCACTAAAGAAACTGCTATTTATGAAACCAAAGCAGACCGCCGTTTAAGAGTTGAAGTAGGCGACAAAGTTGTCCCAGGACAAAAACTTGTTGAAGGCCCTATTATCTTAAATGACTTACTTAAAGTTGCTGACACTCGTGCTGTTCAAAACTACATTCTTAAAGAAGTTCAAAAACTATACCGTCTTCAAGGTATTACTATTAGTGATAAATATATTGAAATCATTATCCGTCAAATGCTTTCAAAAATTATGATTACTGACCCTGGAGATTCGCACTTCTTTAACGGTAGTTTAGTTGATGTTTATGCTTACCAAAAAGAATCAGCTCGTTTAATAGCAGCTGGCAAAAAACCTCCTTTTGGTGAAGTAAAAATTAAAGGCGCAAAACAAACTCCTTTACTTTCAAATTCATTCTTAGCAGCTGCATCATACCAAGAAACTCCTAAGATTTTAGTTAATGCATCTATTGGTGGTCAAACTGACTATCTTGAAGGTCTTAAAGAAAATATTATTCTTGGACGGAAAATTCCAGCAGGTACAAACTGTAACTATGAAGCTAAAGGTAAATACGACATCCGCGATCCTAAAACCTACTTTGCTGGTAAATATGATCCAGATGCTAATGCTGAAGCTTTAGGTTCAGATACTAACAATGTTAATAGCAAACATTTTACCCCAGGACCAAATATTGATTTAACTCCTAATGTTTCAATTACTGATGATATTTCTGAAATCATTGAAGATTTAAATGGTTATCAAATTGCAGGTATTGATGTTAATACTGAAGATGAAGATGACGATTACAACAACGATGATAATTAGAATAATGAATAGAGGTGCTTAGCCATCTCTATTTTTATTTTGTATTCATGATAATGCTGCAAAAATAACGTATTTTTTCTTTTAAGTTATAATAATACTATCTTTGCGACTGTA
>CAMQBE010000003.1 GCA_946998935.1 uncultured Mycoplasma sp.
CATTCGAAGCCAAAGAAGTAGAACGACTTAAGATACCATCAATCATGCCTTCATATTTACCAAAATCTTGATAATGGCCTTCAAGTTCTAAAACTATTTCTAAATTATTAATAATTGTCCCGTCTTCTAAATATCTAATTTTATATTTTGAAGTATTAGTATAAGTTTCTAATAAATCTAGTGTTTCTTGCATTCCGGCTAACATTGAATTATCACGACGTTGGAAAAATTGCAAAACAATAACATTATTTGGATTTACTGTTTCAAGAATTTTTTCAGTTTTGTGAAAATAACTAGAAATATATTTATCTATCTTTTTGCTACTTTTCATATTTTTTATCCGTTCTTTTATTGATATAAATATTAAAAATTATTATTAAATAAGTACATCTATTATATTATTGATTATAGTATTTAATACTAATTAGCATGCTGAAGGAGGAAAAATGAAAGTAAAAGTTGCTAAAAAAGTCGGTTTTTTCTTCGCTTTAACTATGCTTATAGGTTCTGTTGTTGGTATTGGTATATTTTTTAAAAATGACTCAATTGCAAAAGCAAATAATCATAATGGTATCTCGTGGCTATTAACTTGAATTATTTCAGGGCTAATTTCATTATGCTGTGCATTAAGTTTTAGCGAAATAAGTACTATTAAAAACTCCAAATTGACAGGTTTATCAAATTGAGCTAGCCAAATGACATCCAAAAAAATTGGCTACACGATTACTTTTAATTACACCTTTTTATATGGAACATTATTGCTTTGTGCTTTAAGTCTATTTACAGCTGAAACTTTGCATTATTTTATTAACCAGTGCGCCGGTGGTTCATTAGATATTTCCCCAAGATACTTGCCTTTGAGTGCACTATTGCTATTCGCTTTTTTCTTTAGCTTAATGATGATTAGTTTAAAAAATAGTGAAATTATCCAAAAAGTCGGAACAATAATTAAATTCATTCCACTAATAATGGCTATTTTAATTGGAATTATTTTAGCCAAAAACAATTACAATAATACTTCGTCAACTGACTATAAAAATGCTTTTAAACATCAAGCTATCAATTGAGACTCTTTTAAGGGTATGATTATTGCTTTACCTGGAGCTTTATTTGCTTATGATGCTTTTTTAGCTGTTGGTAGTATTGGCAATAACATGGAAAAAGCCGAAAAGAAAATGCCTTTTGTTGTTTTAATTGGTATGACAACAGTCATTATTACTTACTGCTTAATTGCTATTTCAAGTGTGCTTCATAATGCAGGGGTAGTACAAAATATTTTTGATGCAACCTTGAATAAAGATGGCAACAGTAAATTAACTAAAGGAATTAGTATCACTTTTTCATTATTATTATTTGTTTCAGCTTTTAGTGTTTTAAATGGCATGACTATAGCAGTATCACATGATATAAATAATGCTATCAATATTGCTTTAATACCTGGAGCTAATAAGCTAAGAAATAAATATAACTTAAGAAAATGCGTTATTATCTATGTTGTTTCTATTTACACAATTTTCTGACTGTTTTTCTCAATAATAATTTGAAGCACAAATAGTGATATTACTGTTGATAGTGTTTCTAATTTACCAACATTAGTTTTCTTTAATATATATGCTTTTATTATTATTTTATATTTAAAAAATCGTTCAAAACTTGAAACTATAAAGATGAACAAAATTGTATTTTGAATTATTTCAATATTTGCAATTATAGGTTCTTTTGGGGCAAATTTAATCTATGTAATAAGCTTAATTGAATCAATAGTAGAAAACGAAAATACTTCATGAGGTTTATTCTATGATAATAATCTAAAAGCACCTCGTTATATTGAATTAATTATCTACTTAACATATTGATTATTATTCTTCATTTTACCAATAATAAATTATGCAATTATTAAAGCTGTTGAAAAAAGAAATGTTATAGATGAATGAGACCACTTGAATGATATAGATCTCAATTATGTTGCTCTATTTACTAATGTCAAATTAAACGACAAAATGAATGCTAAAGAATATCAAGATGTTTTATTCGAAGAATATAAAATAGAAACGAATTCAACTATAGAACAGAAAGAAAAAGAAAATCAAGCTAACTAAAAACTTGATTTTTTTAACTTATTTTTCAATCTTTTTCTTCCAGTTGTTAATTAACTTAACAACTTCTTTTTTATAGCTATCATCTCCTGGATAGCCAACCACTAAATGGCCATGTTCTTTAATTTTGCCTACCAACATTAAGTTTCTATATAAATGATTATCGCCTGTGCCAATATAACGCATATCAGTTATAACGCCAATAATTAAACGAGGGAACTTAATCTTATGTTCTTCTTCAAATTCAGCCATAACACCATAAGCCATGATTTCTGCTGCTACTCCAACATCCATTGATTGACCATCAATACAAGCTACTAAAACATTAGCTACTTTTAACTCTTTTGTGTCTCCTTTTGATATAGAAATATCAGTAATAGTTGCATCATTGTTTTTCTTATCGTTAATTTCTGCATTACGTTGAGGAACGTAAAACTCAATACCTGTTACTTTTTCAATATATGAAGCAAAATCCTCAGTTCATTTAAAGAATGCATCATTAAAAAAATGACTTGCAAAATAACCTTTTAATTTCATATTTAACTCCTTTATCCAAATCTATTTCAATCATTTTATTATTAAAAATTGCTATCGCAAAATTAATATCTTATTAAATGAAAATATCCCACACATAATTATGTTTCATCTCCATATTCTGATTATTTTGGAGATGAAAACATATAACTTGTAATAATATCTCCACAAATAATACAATTCAAATTATTATTCGAAAGTTAGAAAAATCAAAGTTCAAAACTTTTGTTTATAAAGAGTACTTAGCTATCCTAAGTGAAGGCACTAAATTATAAAAATAACTCGCAAGTTGCAAGCTAATTTTCAAAATAATTTTAGTAGCTACCTTTTGAACCATCTGTTTTACCAGTAATAATAGATACTGAACGACTTGTACCAAAACGGTTGGCACCAGCTTTAGCCATAGCCACCATATCATCATAGTTACTAATACCACCAGCAGCTTTAATTAATAATTTATCACCGCAAACACTTTTCATGATTTTAACATCATTTAAGTTAGCACCACGAGTTGAAAAACCTGTTGAAGTTTTAATAAATTCAGCTCCGGATTTCATAACTATTTTAGTTACTTCTTCAATTTCATCATCTGTTAATAAAGCTGTTTCAACAATAACTTTTAATGTATGTTTACCACAAGCTTTTTTAACTTCTTTAATGTCATTTAAAACATAGTCATAATCTTTGTCTTTTAATTTACCTATTTCTATAACCATGTCAATTTCATCAGCACCAGCTTTAATAGCTTCAGCTGCTTCAAAAGCTTTAACACTTGAAAGGCAAGCACCAAGAGGAAAACCTACAACTGTGGTAATGCCAACACCTGAGCCTTTAAGTGCTTTTTTGCAATATGCAATGTATGAAGAATTAACACATACTGTTTTAAATTTATATTCAATAGCTTCTTTTAAAAGTTTATCAATTTGAGCTTGAGTAGCTTCTGCTTTTAAAAGAGTGTGATCAATCATTTGATTGTAATCCATTTTAATCTCCTTATTTTAATCTATCAATAATAATATCGTTTTTAACTTGTTTATCTTGAATTTTGTAACCTTTAGATAATTCTTTTACTAATTCAGGATCAATTTCTTTTGATGAATAAAGAGTGAATAGTAAATCACCTTTATTAACTTTATCATTAGTTTTTTTATTTAATGTAATACCAGCTTCAAAGTCAATTGAATCTTCTTTAGTAGCACGACCTGCGCCAAGTTTCATAGCAACAATACCAAAAACTAATGAGTCATGAATTTCTAAATATCCACTTTCAGTAGCCTTGACTTCAAGTTTATGAGTAGGATGTCAAAATTTATTAAAGTCTTTAAGTATT
The DNA here is from genome assembly GCA_946998935.1 of uncultured Mycoplasma sp. Classification (GTDB taxonomy): domain Bacteria; phylum Bacillota_I; class Bacilli_A; order Mycoplasmatales; family Metamycoplasmataceae; genus Mycoplasmopsis. The sequence goes on from CAMQBE010000003.1 coordinate 3,961, forward strand.
TCAGCATCACCGCCTTGGAGTTTGACAAATTCATAGAATTTTTCTAAAGCTTTACCATTTTTTATCACTTCATCAACAAGCTTAATTCCTTGTTCATGATTTTTAACAATTTTTGCTTGTTCCAGCATAGTTGAGCATGAAGAATAAATTAATTCCTTAAAGTCTTTAGGTCCTTTACCTTGTAAAGTTCTAATAGCTTCAATAACTTCGTTTTTGTTACCTATTTCACAACCTAACGGGCGATTCATGTTAGTGATTTCAGCTCTAACACCAACATTTAACTTTTTACCAATGTTAATCATAGTTTTTGCAAGTAATTTAGCATCTTTTATAGTTTTCATAAAAGCACCTTTACCACATTTAACATCTAATAAGATTGCATCTGCGCCTGTAGCTAATTTCTTAGACATAATGCTTGAAGCAATCAAAGGTATTGATTGAACACATGATGTAACATCTCTAAGAGCATAAAGTTTTTTATCAGCTGGAACTAAAGCTGCTGATTGTCCCATAACAGCAATTTTATGTTTTTTAACTTGTTCAATAAATTGTCTATCAGTTAATTCAACATGAAAACCTGGAATTGATTCAAGTTTATCAATAGTACCACCTGTATGGCCTAAACCGCGGCCAGACATTTTAGCAACTGGTGCACCAATAGCAGCACAAATAGGAGCTATTGCTAAAGTAGCTTTATCGCCTACGCCACCTGTTGAATGTTTATCAACTTTAATACCAGGTATTTCTGATAAGTCCATAACTTCACCTGAAAGCATCATTACTTTAGTGAATGTTGCAAGTTCACTAGTAGTCATGCCATTAAACATTACAGCCATTAAAAAAGCAGACATTTGATAATCAGGTGTAGTGCCATTTACATAAGAAGTAATTAAGAATTCAATTTCTTCTTTTGTTAAGGTTTTTTTGTTTCTTTTTTTGTCAATTAAATCAACAACACGCATAATAATCTCCTTCTTAAGATTTTACTAATAATGCTATAGAGCAGATTATTTAGCAACTCCTAAGGCAACTTTCATCATGTCAGTGAAAGCTAATTGTCTTTCTTCTGGAGTAGTTTCTTCTTTTGTGATTAAATTGTCGCTAACTGTTAATAAACAAGCGGCGTTTTTACCTAAAACTTGTGCATTTGTGAATAGTGCATAAGATTCCATTTCAACAGCTAAAGCTTGTGATTCATCAATACGTTGTTGAAGTGGAATTGGTGAGTAAAACACATCTGAAGAGTGAACTCTACCAAATACTAATTTAATGTTTTGTTTTTCAGCAGATTTAATTAATAAGTTATTTAATTTCTTTGAAGGTTTAGCAATTTTTGAAGCTTTGCCTAACATGATTTTTCTATATGAAGGTGAATCAGCATAAGCTTCAGTTGCTAATAAAGTTGCATATAAAGGTAATTCTTTTACATATGCACCTGTTGAACCAATACGGATGATATTTTCAACATCATAAAATTTAAATAGTTCATAAGAATAGATACCCATTGAAGGGCAGCCCATACCTGAACCTGCAATGGTCACAGGTTTACCTTTGAAGGTACCAGTATACATAAACATGTTTCTTACAGAAGAAACTAATTTATATCCTGGATCTAAAAATTTTTCAGCAATAAACTTGGCTCTTAATGGATCGCCTGGCATTAAAACTGTTTTAGCAATTTCGCCAGCTTTCGCGCTAATATGTGGAGTCATTTTTCCTCGTTTCTATAATAAAATAATTGTAATTTAAATAAGTATCAATTTAACATGAATCTGATAACGTGCGATTCAAATGATGCTAAATTGACATAGTCCATTTGAGAACTATCCATAAATATATTATCATAAAGTTAGTTCATATTAATACTTATTATTAGTATAGAAGGCTGCAAAAAAATGCAATTTTATAGGCATAAATGTTTTTAGATTAAAATATATGCATTATTTAAGTAAGTGCAATGCGGAGGATACATATGATTAAAAAAGTTGCAGTCTTAACATCTGGCGGTGACGCTCCAGGTATGAATAGTGCTGTTAGAGCGGTTATTAAAGAGGCTAAATTAAAAGGCATTGAACCATATATAGTTTATGGTGGTTATCACGGCTTAGTTGAAAATAAGATAATACATAGCAATGAAGTTAGTTTAGATTTCTTCAACTCTTTAGGCGGAACTTGTATTTTTTCAACAAGATATGACGATTTTAAAGAAAACGGAGTTATTGAACAAGCGGCCCAAAATTTAAAAAATCGTGGTATTGAAGCTTTAGTAGTAATTGGCGGAGATGGATCATACAAAGGTGCTCAAAATTTAGCAAACTTTGATATCAAAACCGTAAGTATCCCTGGAACTATTGACAATGATATCCCATGAACAGATTTTTCAATCGGTTTTGATACAGCATTAAATACAGCAGTTAAAGCTATTGATGCTATTAGAGATACCGCAAATAGTCATAGACGCATCATGATAGTTGAAGTCATGGGCAATAAATGTGGTGACTTAGCACTTTTTAGTGGTTTAGCCACTGGAGCCGAAATCATTTCAACTTCAGAATGTCCTATCCCTGAAGATAAATTAATTGAAATGGCAAAAAAGATTTCTTTGGAAAAGAAACCTACATTATGAAACAACATTTGTATAGTAGTTTCAGAACATTTATATAATGTCTATGAACTAGCTAAAAAAATTGAAAAAGTAACAAACCGTGCAACTCGTGCTTCTATTCTTTCATATATCCAACGTGGTGGAGCGCCTACAGCTTGAGAAAGAGCGCATGCTACTATGTTCGGTATGAAAGCTATTCAAGCTTTAGCAAATGGTGAAAGTAATGTTGCTATCTCTTTAACTAATAACCAATTTATTACTATTCCTATTGCTGATGTTTTAAAACCTAATTACAACCGTAAAAAAGAAAGTAAAAGATGAGCAGTTGAATTCAACAAAATGAATAGCATAATTGACTAAGCAAAGAAATTTGCTTTTTTTATTGCTTTTTTTGTCTTTTGATAGAATTAATATGCAATGTGCTTATTTATTAAGTTCATAATTAATAATAAAAGATAAACTGAAGGAGGACAAAATGAAAAAGCCTATTGTTTTTAGCGACGTTGATGGTACTTTATACGAAAAAGATTGTTATGTTTCTAACTTTAATTTAGAAATTTTAAGACGCCCTGACATATGCTTTAATATTGCCACAGGCAATCCTATTTGCCCACGTATGAAAAAATTAGCAAAATTAACTGAAGTTGATTATGTTATTGGATCATCAGGAACACAAATTTATGATTTTCAAAAAGATAAAATTATTCATGAAGAATATTTAGATCCTAAAATTGTTAAAAAAGTTTTTGAATTAATTCAAAAATACAAAATCTCAGCTGGTGCTTGATCAAGCAAGATTTTTTACAAATTCCGTGAAGAAGATAATGAATTCTTAAACATGATCTATTATAGATACGAAAACTTTGACCAATTCACTCTTTACAAAGCCGGAGATAAAATTCTTCCAATTTGCAAAATTGAAGTTTATTTTGAAAATACACCTAATGTTGATCAATTCCAAGCTGAATTGGATAAATTAGGTATTAGATACTTAAGAACTCATATGAATCTTGAAATTATCAAAGAAGGTTGATCAAAAGGTAAAGCTATTCTTTGAATGCTTGACAATATCTTTGCTGAATCAAGAGCAGATGAAATTATGGTTATTGGTGATAGTGAAAATGATAATTCAATGTTTAGAAGATTCCATTATGCATATGCAATGGATAATGCAAAAGATGAAGTTAAATCTAGAGCAACATTTGTAACTAAAGGCGTTGGAGAACATGGCTTAGGTATTGCTATTTTGGACTACTTAAGCAAACTAAATGCTGAAGAAAACAAAAAATAAGGAGTAAAACATGGCACGTTTTATAGACGAAATTAAAATCATGTTAAAAGCCGGCAAGGGTGGTGACGGCATGATTTCATTTCGCCGTGAAGCGCATGTTGATAAAGGCGGCCCTGATGGCGGAGATGGCGGTCGTGGCGGAAACATCTACTTTATAGGGGACTCAGGAAAAAATACCTTATTGAATCTTTATGGTAATAAAAAAATTATTGCTGAAGATGGAGTTAACGGTGGACCTAAAAATCTTTATGGAGCAGCCGGTAAAGATACATACATTAAAGTTCCTTTAGGAACAATTGTTTATAAAGATAATTCTATTGTTGCTGACATTATAACCGAAGAACCTTACTTAGTAGCTAAGGGTGGTATTGGTGGACGTGGTAATGCTAAATTTAAAACAGCTAGAAATACAGCTCCTAAAATTAAAGAAAACGGAACTAAAGGAGAAAGTTACAACGCACACATTGTTCTTAAAGTAATGTCAGATGTTGGTGTTGTAGGTAAGCCTAGTGCTGGTAAGAGTACTTTACTTTCAACTATTTCTAATGCCAAAGCCAAAATAGCCGAATATGAATTTACTACACTAGTTCCACAACTAGGATTAGTTAAATATCACGATAATTCCTTTACTGTAGCAGATTTACCAGGTTTAATTAAAGGTGCTTCATTAGGAAAAGGTTTAGGTATTCAATTTCTAAAACATATTGAAAGATGTAAAGTTATAGCTCATATCATAGATTTTGGCAGTGAAACTAAAAATCCAATTGAAGATTATGAAACTATTAATGAAGAATTAAAAAATAGTCGTATGAATCTTGAAAATAAAGTTCAATTAGTTATTGCTAACAAAAACGATTTACCAGATTTCGAAGAACACTACAAAAAGTTTCATAAGAAATATCCAAAAGTTAAAATTGTTAAGATTTCTGCAATCTTGCAAGAAAACTTAGATGAAGTTAAAAAAGAACTTTGAAAAATAATAGAAGCAGAAAAAGCTAAGCCTGTTGTCGAAGTTTCTGAAGATAAAATTGTTGAAATTAAAATGGAAGAAGATTACATTATCACTCAACCATATGCCGGATGTTTTGAAATAAGTGGCAAAAAAGTTGAAGATATTTATCAAAGAGTGCCACTTGTAAGTTATGACAACTTATTAAGATTTAACAATCTAATGAAAAAAATAGGGCTTTGAGATGACTTGGTTAAACGCGGTATTAATCCAGGAGATACTGTTAGAATCTGCGGTTATGAATTTGAATGAGATGGCCAATTTTAGCAACTTTTTTTATTCCAAAACAATTGTCTTATAGTATTTTTAGGAAAAAATAATAATTTTAAATTTAAATATGTATATTATTGTTAAAAACAACTTTATTTAAGGTTAAAACAACTTAAAATCTTATTTTTTAGGCTTGCATGATTTATAATATTAATACGTAAATAATATTAATACAACTAGGAGCATTAAAATGGCGGCAAAACTTAAAATCGTTCACGCTCTCAATTATGGAGATCTATGTAAAAAAATATCAAACGAAATAAAGTTTGTTTGTGACTTTTCACTTTATAAAAACAGAAATAGCAGTATTGGTTGAGGATATTCTCCAGATACAGAAGCTATGTTCGATTATATTTCTGCTAAGGCTCAAAAAGGTGAAATAGATTTTTCAAAAACAGACGTTTTTCTAACAGAAGATTTTTATCAAAGTGGATTAATGAATCCACATTCAATATACAAATACTTTAATGACAAATTTGTATTAAATAATGTTATAAATGCCTCTAATTTGCATTCACCAGATAAGTATTCATTAACTACTACTAAAAATACATACGATTTTGAAATAAAAAACAATGGTGGATTAGACTTAGTGATTCTCAATTTAGGGCCAAATGGCGAATTAAATTGTCTGAATACTATTGATATTAATAAACCAAGAACAATGTCAAGTTTGGTGCCTTTAAATGCTTTTGATCCAAATAAGTTTAGTAGATTTACTAAAGCTGCTAACAATGCTGATGTATCAAACCTAGTATCAGTTGGTGGTGGAATAATTTATACAGCATCAAAAATAATTGTTATCGCTCAAGGACAAAAATGTGGTAATGTTGTATCCAAATTATCATATGCTGCTAAAAATGGATTAAGCTATCTTCCTCCATTTAATATGTTTAATCGTTCTCCTTTATTTGTATTATTAAATCATAATAATACAACCATTATTTGTGATGATTCTGTCTGATCATATATTTAAAAAAATTAAACAAAAATGGCTGCGGCCATTTTTCTTATTATTCTGCTTATAAGTATTTTTCGTCAAAAACTCCTATATAAGGGAGATTTCTTAATTGTTCTTTATAATCAAGCCCGAAGCCAACTAAAAAAGCGTCTGGGGCGATGAAACCAAATTTGTCTGGTGCTAAATCTACTTTACGATGACTAGGTTTATCTAATAAAGTTAATATTCTAAAGCTCTTAGGTTTTCTACTTAATAGCAATTTTTTAATTTCATACAAAGTAATACCTGAATCAATAATGTCTTCAACAATTAAAACATCTTTATTTTGAATATCTTGCGCTAGGTCCATAACAATTTTCACATTACCGGTACTTCTAGCACCTCCACCATAACTTGAGGTAGTTATAAAATCAAGGCAATGGTCAACTTTAACGCTTTTTATTAATTGAGCTAAAAAAGGAATAGACCCTTTTAATAAACCAACTAAAACTAAATTTTTAGAGTTTTTATATGTTTCGTTAACTCAATCTGCTAACTCAACAATACGTTTTTCGATTGTAGCTTGGTCAAAAACTACTGATTTAAAGTGTTTGTCCATTTCAAAAGTTTTTTTCATAAGCACCTTCAATGAAGTTATTGATTAATTCTTTTTGATTTTGAAAAATCATAATTATCTATGATTTCAATTGCTTTGTTCAATACTTCTTTATCATTCATTTTATTACTATCAATAATAACATAAGGAATATGATATTTATTCAATAATTCAACAAATAGCTTTTTATATAAAGAATGCAATTCTTTAAAATAAGCTTCATTAGCTTTCCAGTTATCTATTTCTTCTTTACGGCCACGAGCAAAAATTCTATCTTTAAAAGTTTCAAAATCAACGTCAATAAAAATAGCTAAATCTGGATCATCATCATGATCTAATATTTCATTAAATAAGGCATCAAAAGCTTCAAAATACTTCTTTGGTTTTTCTTTTAAAGTAAGGATAGCGAAAATATAATGTTCTAAATTAAAACGGTCTAAGAAAATATGATTATTCTTAAATGTTCATCCTTTGTCTTTAAACTTTTTAACTGTCTTTTTAAAATTATCAGAAAGACTTTCAACAATGTAAGCTTGAAAGCCAATGTTTATATTCGGTTGATTTTGATAAAACCATCTTAAGAAAGTGTTAAATACTGCGTCATCTTTTTCAAATTCTTCTAAAAGAATTGAATTTTTATAATGTTTATGTAGGCTTTGTGAAAGTGTACTTTTACCACAACCTATCATTCCGCTAATGCCAATAACCATGATTACTTCTTATAACGAGGCATTTTAGAAAAATCATAATTATCGATAATTCTAATTGCTTCTTTATACACTTCATCTTCTGTTTTATCATTTGTATCAATAATTACATAGTTCAAGCCATATTTTTTAGCTTGTTTTTCAAATAAAGGTTTATATAAACTATAAAGTTCTTTAAAATATGCTTCGTTTTTCTTATAATTTTCTGTTTCAACTTCTCTACCACGTGCAAAGATTCTATCTTTGAAGGTATCAAAAGTCATATCCAAATAAATCGCTAAATCAGGTGTCTCATCTTTAGTAATTAAATGAGAAAATAATGCATCGTAGCCTTGCAAATATTTAGGACCTTTAGGTCTTAAATTAACGTTAGCAAAAATATAATGTTCAATGCTAAAACGATCTAAGAAAAGATAGTTATCTTTATGTTTATAACCTTTCTTTTCAAATTCTTTAAAACAATCAGCTAATTTTGAGGTGTGATTTTCAACAACATATGATTGAAAACCAATTGTTAAATTAGGTTGTTTTTTATACAATCATTTTAAGAAAGTATTGAATACTTCATCATCTTCTTCAAATTCTTTTAGCATCATTGATTGTTCATAATGCTTAACTAATTTTTGTGTTAGTGTGCTTTTGCCGCTACTAATCATACCGCTTATACCAATAACCATAATTACTCCCTTTTTAAATAAAAATTAATTAATAAAAAATGCGAATATTCCTGCATGCTAGGTCTATGCGTCATTTTTAATCATTACTATTTATAAGATACTTCTAAAACTTTAATATTGTACTTTTTAGGTACTTCAACTTCAACAACTTCACCAATTTTAGCATCCATAATAGCTTGCGCTAATGGTGATTCATTTGAAATTTTACCTTCAATTGGATTTGAATCATGTGTACCCATAATGGTTACAACATTTTCTTTTTGATTTGACATGTTTAAATATTTAACTGTTGCACCAATAGTTGCAGATTTAGATTTTTTTGCATCTTCAGTGTCAATAACTTCAACATTTTCAAGAATAGCTTCAAGTTCGCTAATACGTCCTTCAACAACTGATTGACGATCACGCGCAGCATCATATTCAGCGTTTTCTGAAAGGTCGCCTTGAGCTCTAGCTTCTTTTAAAGCTGCTTGAACAGCAGGTCTTTCAACGTTGATTAAGTTATCATATTCAGCTTTATATTTATCTAATGTTTCTTTTGATAGAAAAACAGTATCTTGTTTTTTAGCTGCCATAATCAACCTCCTTTAATATCTATATTAATTATTGTTTATTTTATCAACTTCTTCAATTTTTTTATCGTTAATTTCATTATTTTTTACAATATACAAAAATTGACCTTTAACATAAGATACTTCATGTCTTATATCTAAGCTTTTTAGTTCTTTAACCAAAGCTTTTAAATCCTTCTTTTTATCTTCTTTGCCTCGGTTTATTAATACTACTAGCATGCCGCCATCAGCTACTATGCCGCCATCAGCTACTAAAGGATAGTATTTTTTATATATTTCTTGATTGCTTAATTTTGAATTAATAATATAAACTAAAGAATATTTTTGTTCGTTTATATCTTTAACAAAATTAGGTTGTTTTTCAAAATCTTTAGGATAGGTTAAAACTGCATC
>CAMQBE010000004.1 GCA_946998935.1 uncultured Mycoplasma sp.
GAGAAGATTTTGAATTATTATTTGAACCTAATGATACTAAGTTTAAAAATGGAATGCAAGCAGAACAAAGCAAATTTAAAAGCGTTATTAACAAACTACATGAAAATATCACCAATGGGAATATATCATTTGAATATTATGAAGCTCAAAAAATACCTCGTGATAAAAAAGTCAAATATGGAATAGATTATTCAAAAAAACTAAGTTCTAATTGTATAAATAGATTAAAAAATAACATAAAGATAATTTCTCAATTAAATATTCAAGAAATTAAAACATTTATGAATACTGGAGAATTACAACAATCAGGATATGTCGACGCGTACGATAATGCAAATATTGAAAAAGCTAAAGATAAAGTATCAAAAGAAATATGAACAAATGAAATAGATTATGATGATATGACTAATACGCTTATTTAAAGAGAGGATATAAAAACACATATCTAATTAATATTAAAAAATAACCAATTCGGCTATACAATAGTTAAATCGGTTATTTATTTTTTAGTTTTTCTTGTATTTTAGCTAATATAGAATCAACATCTAAATCTAAAATGTCATCAACTTTTTTAGTTGCTACTTCCATTATTTTTTCTTCTTTTGGAGTGCTTTGAGTATAGCTAATTTGAGGCTTGTTAATTTCACTATTTGTTACTTCAGATTTCTTAATTGTTATATTAACTAAATTAGGAACTTTAACTTTAGCAAAACCTTCTTTAGTATCTGTAAAAGGATATTCAGCTATTCGTTCAAGCACAACTTTATTTGCTTGGTCTTGAACAAATAATTCATCATTTGCACTTGTAGTTCTAGCATCATGAACAACATAAGGTTTAGTTTTCATTTGATTAAATAATGGTTTACCTAAATTCTTTTTGCTTGTTCTTGTAATATCAGCGACATGAATTCTTTTAATATAAGTATCATTAGCTAACAAGGTTACATCTTCATCAGGTTCAACTAAAGCAAAGGAAGTTATTTCATCCATTGGTGGCATAAAACAGCTCTTTGTTCCATTACTTTTAGTTCCATAGATTTGAACATCATTTTCACTATATAGTGAAGCCATACCACGACGGGTTATAAGCAATACATCCTTATAACCATTTGATAATTTAGCGCCAACTAATTCATCATCAGCTCTGAGTTTTAAAGCTGTATAAGTTTTTGATTGTCTACTTACTTCAAATTCTTTTAACACAACACGTTTACCTTGACCTTGTTTTGAGAATAAACATACATAATTCATGATATTAAAATCTGTAACATTTATCGCCCCAACAAGTTCTTCACCTGAAGTTAATTCAACAAAGTCGCTAAGGTGAATACCGAAGTCTTTTCACTTGCTTTCATCTATTTTATAAATAGGAACAATAGCATAATTACCTAAGTTGGTTAATACTAACAAGTTATTCAAAGTATTAACTTTTTCATAAAATATAATTCTATCTTCTTCTTTAAGACCATAAGTTGAAAAGTCATTTGCTGCAACAGTTTTATTGCTTAAACGTTTTAGATAACCATGTTTAGAAACACCTAAAACAACATCTTCATCTTTAATTAAGTCAACTTCATCAAAACCTAATTTTAGGTTTTCTTCATTGATTGTTGTTTTTCTTGGACGACCAAAATGCTTTTTAATTTCTTGTAATAATTCAATTAAATATTGATTGAATGCATCTGCATCTGAAAGTAATAATTTACAATGTGCAATTAATTTATCCAATTCTTCTTTTTCAAGCATGAATGCTTCTTTATCAGTTTTAGATAATTTGTATAATCTTAATTCTGCTATAGCAGTAGCTTGATTTTGAGTAAAACCAAAATGATTCATCAAGTTTTGAATAACACCAGCTTTACCATTTTCTGATTGACGAATTACTTTAATAACTTCATCTGTTATTTCAGCAACCTTTAAAAAACCTAAAACAATTTCTAATCTTGTTTGGTATTTTACTAAGTCAAATTCCAATGTTTTTGTCTTAACATCTCGAAGATGTTTTAGATATGCATCAAGTAATTGAGCTAATCCTAAAACCTTAGGTGTATTGTCCAAAATGACTACGTTATTGTATGAATAGTAAATTTGCATTTCTGTTTTAGATAATAAATAATTAAGAATAACTTCTTCATTTGCTTTCTTATCTAAGGTTATTAAAATACTTACACCATTACGGTCAGATTGGTCTTTTATTTCTAATAAACCAGCTACTTCGCCACCAGCTATAATCAAATCAATATCGTGAACTAATTTTGATTTAATAACACCATAAGGTATTTCAGTTATTTCAATATATTTATTTTTACTATCTTCATAAGTTTTATATCTTGAAACTAAAGTAATACGGCCATGGCCTCTTTCAAAAGCTTGATAAATACCTTGTTGCCCATAGACAACACCACCGGTAGGAAAATCGGGGCCTTTAACATATTTATAAAGTTTGCTTAATTGAATATCTGGATTTTTAATTTTAGCAATTGCTGCATCTAAAACTTCACCTAAATTATGAGGTGGCATTTCAGTAGCATAACCACTAGCAATACCTTTAGCGCCATTAACTAACAAGTTAGGAATTAATGAAGGCATAACAGTAGGTTCTTTTTCAGAGTCATCAAAGTTAGGAGCAAATTTAACTGTGTTTTTCTTTAAATCACCAATAACATAATTTGCTATTTCACTTAATCTAACTTCAGTATAACGCATAGCAGCTGCAGGGTCATCATCAATAGAACCAACATTACCATGCATTTCTAAAAGTGTGTATCCCATTTTTCAATCTTGAGCCATACGAACCATAGCTTCATAAATTGAACTATCACCGTGAGGGTGATATTTACCAATAACATCACCAACAACACGGGCAGATTTTTTAAATGGTTTTGTAAAATCCAAACCTAGTTCAGACATTGAATATAAAATACGACGTTGAACAGGCTTAAGTCCATCACGAGCATCAGGTAATGCACGTTGTTGAATAATATATTTTGAATATCTACTAAAACGATCAGCCATTATGTTATCAAGATTTTCTTGAATAATTTTAGATACTATTTCATCAAGTTTTTTCTTATCATCTTTATCCATTTTGGCCTCCTAGTTTATAACGTAATCATCTTCCATAGTGAATTCAACATTAGCATTAATTCAATCTTTACGAGGTTCAACATTATCGCCCATTAAAGTAGAAACACGACGTTCAGCTAGAGCTGCATCTTCGATTTTAACTTGAACTAAAGTTCTTGTAGCGGGGTTCATAGTTGTTTCTCAAAGTTGGTCAGCATTCATTTCACCAAGACCTTTGTAACGTTGCACTTCAGCATTTCTAAAGTTAGGAATACTTAAAACATCTTTTAATTCATTTTCGTCTCAAGCATAAACAATTTCTTTTTTATTACGTGTACTTTGAATCTTAAATAATGGAGGTAATGCAATATAAACCATACCTTCTTCAACTAATTTACGCATGTGTCTAAAGAAGAAAGTTAGTAATAATATTTGAATGTGAGCACCATCAGTATCGGCGTCCGTCATAATTACAACTTTGCCGTATTGTGCTTTCTTTATGTCGAATTCGTCACCTACACCAGCACCAATTGTATTAATAATAGTTGCAATTTCTTCGTTTTTAAGTATTTCAAATAAACGAGCTTTTTCGGTATTTATTACCTTACCACGAAGAGGTAAAATAGCTTGATATTTTCTATCCCTGCCAAGTTTTGCTGAACCACCAGCTGAGTCACCTTCGACAAGGAATAATTCTTTTTCTTTAGGATTTTTACTTTGAGCTGGAGTTAATTTACCGCTAAGAATTTGTTTTTCTTTTAATGCACTTTTGTTGCTTCTAGCTTCTTGGCGAGCTTTACGAGCTGCAGCTCTAGATTCGCTTGCCCTTTTAATTTTTTCAAGTATTTTTTTAGCTAAAGGCTTGTTTTCATTGATCCACATTTTTAAGTGTTTTGAAATGATATCTTCAACAACACTTTTAGCTTCAGGGGTGCCTAATTTGTCTTTTGTTTGACTTACAAATTCCAAATATCTTTCAGGTATTTTAATACTTAAAATAATTGTTAAACCTTCACGGATATCATCGCCTTCAAAAGTATTTTTGCCTTTTAAAGCTTTTTCTTCTAAAGCAAAATCATTAAAAGTTTTAGTTAAAGCTGACTTAAGCCCAACTTCGTGAGTACCGCCGTCCTTGGTTTTAACATTATTAACAAAAGAAAGAATTGTTTCATTGTAACTATCTGTATATTGGAAGCCACATTCAACTTCCATATCTTTTTTAGTATCTTTAAAAGTGACAATATCACTAACCGCATTTTTTGAATCATTAACAAAATCTACGAAGGCATGTAGACCATTTTCATAGCAAAATTCTGCATTTTTTTCTGTAATATCGTCACGGAATTTAATTTTCAAACCGCCAATTAAAAAACAACTTTCGCGTAAACGTTCCATGATAATATCGTCGCTAAATTTAGCGTGTTTAAAGATTTCATAATTAGGTCAAAATTCAACAGTTGTTCCAGTTTTATTGGTTGTTCCAATTTCTTTTGTATGTTGAACTATATTGTCTCCATTTTCAAAAATAGTTTCATAAACTTTCTTGTCTCTATAAACAGTTGCTATTAATTTTTCGCTTAAAGCGTTAACTACGGACGCTCCAACCCCATGCAAACCACCGGATGTTTTATAAGCTCCTTCATTAAACTTACCACCAGCATGTAGTTCAGTAAAAACCATTTCAACCGCTGTCTTGCCACTTGCTTTCATACCGGTGGGTACACCACGACCATTGTCAGCAATTTTTACTGATCCATCTTTTTTCAAAGTAACACTTATTTCTGTAGCAAAACCTGCTAAAGCTTCGTCAATAGAGTTGTCAACTATTTCTCAAATTAAGTGATGCAATCCATTAACATCGGTGCTACCGATGTACATCCCTGGACGCTTCCTAACTGCTTCTAGACCTTTTAATTGTTGTATACTTGATTCATCGTACTTTTGCATATTATGATTATAATACCTAAAATTAGTATAAGGCTTAAATTTGAATATAAAATTTTATAACTTATGTTATAAAAGACCGCATTAATTTTGCTGTAATTTAAAGTTACAAATACAACTAATAAATTTACTAATATATCTTAAATATAGTATAAAAAATAAAGCCGAAGCCTTATTTCTTATAATCAAATCAACCATCAAATACAACATCTAAAATATATCTTTTTTTGTCTTCAATTGTCGAATTTTGTCAAGCTTCAACTTTTTTAGAATCTTTTGCTAAATAAACATCGTCTTTTGCATCAGCTATGTCTAAATAATTAGCAAAAATGTTTTTCTTTAGTTCATCATAGGTGGCCTTATTTTTAAGCTTAAATATCTTATCTTTGCCATTAATTACTTTTACATCTACTTTTACATAATCATTTTCTGTTCATTCTTTAACTGTTGATACTTTGCTGTTAACTAATGCATCTTTTAACTTATCAGCTAACAAAACATTTATGTATTTATATGAAGTATCACCAGAAGTTAATAATTCGAAGAAATTATTCATTTTATCCGCTTTTATTTTTGAAACATCTATAGTATAAGTAAGTGTATTAGAGTTAAAACTATACACATTTCTTTCCGTTCCTTTAATTTGCGCCAAGAATTCATCAATAGATTTAACTAACTCTGTATCTGATTTATATTTATTTTTTGCTATTAAACCGTCAACAGATTCACCAGTGCCCTTAGCTTTATTTAAAGTTAAGCCACTAACAACTTTGTTATTAATTTTACTTATCGCATTGTCATTAGCTACAAAGCCCGCAGCACTTGTTGCTAGAATAGCTAAAGGGTAAGTTGCAACAACTGTTATTGCTGCTCCTAAACCTCTTAAGGTTTTTACGCCTTCGTTTTTATTAATTCTTTTTTGCAATGGAACGGATAGTCATTTAGCAATAATTGCATAAATTATTTCACTAACTATGATTCAACACAACAGGATCAATAACATATAAAAGCCATTTAGAATTGGCATTAAAGCTTGAGCTTCTTGGTAATTAGTATCTGATTTTTTGCTCAACGACAACTGGCTAAATAATGGTGCAACAAAGATAGCAATCAGAAAACCAACTAAATTCATACCAAGCATATAAAAGCCTGCATAAAGCCCTCTTTTAAAACCAATGATTCCACCAATAATTAAGATAATTGCAAGAATCCCAAATAATAGAATACCCATTCATGGATTATGAGCAATAGCCTCTCAATTATTTGCACGTGCTAAAGATTTAGTCATAAGCTCTCCTTAAATAATTACAGCGTCATTTTTCTTTTCTCATGGATCTTTTTTGTTTATACGATCAACGAATAATTTACCTTGTAAATGGTCTAATTCATGTTGAGCAATAATTGCTAAATATCCATTAAAATCGTAACGTTTATTTTTCTTTTCTTTGTAAGAATAAGCATCTATAACAATTCTATTTTTGCGATAAACATAACCTTCTTGATTTGGTCAATCTTCATCAACTGATAAACATCCTTCACCACCATCAAGGGCTACTTCATAGGCGCTAGTAGCAACAACTTTAGGGTTAATTAAAACATCGCTAAAATCTTCATCAACACCGTCTTCTTTGTTAACACTAATATAAAACATGTTTTTTAAAATGCCGTATTGAACCGCTGCTACACCCACACCTGCGCGAAACTTGCTATTTGGTTTTCTGCTTTCTTCAATATGATAAATCATCTTTTCAGCTAATTCTTGGTCTTCATTATTTAGAGGAAGTTTTACGTCTTTGGAAATCTTGTGTAAAACTTTTTTTGGCAAAAATACTAGCTTAACTTCATAATTTTTCATATATAAATATTATAATAAAAATCATAATATAAGTATTAAATGGAGAACAAATGCTCAGGGTTATATCAGGAAAGTATAGACATAGACTATTAGAACAACCACCTTTTGAAATAACTAGACCTACAATGGATCGCGTTCGTGAAGCTATTATGTCGTCATTAAGAAATAATATTCAAGGCAAAATTGTACTTGAACTTTATGCTGGATCTGGAGCTATGAGTATTGAAGCAATTTCTAATGGGGCTGCTAAAGCTGTGGTTGTTGAAAATAGCCATGAAGCTGTCAAAATAATAAGAAAAAATATATCTACATTAGGTATAGAAAATATGGACATTTTTGAACTAAATGTACAAACATTTTTAACTAAATACACAGGTAGAGTTTTTGATTATATTTTTGTTGACCCACCATATAAAAATTATGATGATTTAAATCAAGCATTAGAGTTAATAAAAACAAATAAATTTTTAGACAAATATGGCTATATAATAGTTGAAACCGACAATTTAGATAAAATAAAAATACCGCAAGGTATGATCATTAATAAGACCAAAAAATTCGGCGCGGTATTTTTAGCTTTTATTGCTAATATTATTTAACAATTTTTGATTTATTTTGCTTCTTTTGAAGGTTCTTTTTTATCATTAATTTTTGGACTATTATCTTCAATTTCATTAACAGAATTTAAATTCAATAATAAACTTGAAACTTCTATAAGTTTTTTAATAAAATAAAGGTCTTGGATAATATTTGGAACTGATATATCACCATCTTGTTTAGCAAATAACGATACGTTTGTTGTTACTCAAATTTTTAGACTTTTGCTCTTTGAATCATAGTAAGCTCCATAGTTTCTTTTATCTAATTTAAAGCTATTTATAATTTCAACAATTGCTTTGATTTTTTCTTCAGAAATGTTTTCTTCTAATGAATAAAGATGTTTTTCTTCATTAAAACATTTCATTTTTTTAGTTATTTTTACTAATGAAGTCTTAAAGCCAAAAGCATAATCTTTAGCTTCAGAATTTTCAACTTTTGTTTCTAGCAAAATAACATTTGAAAATTCTTTTTCTTTAATTTCATATAAATCTTCATGCAATAATCAATTTAATTTACTTGATTTGTCGATTAAAGTATATGTATTTTTTGAAGCAACTTTTTTAGCTCCTTCAATAAATAATTCTTTAGCTTTGTCGGCTCAAGTTAAATCTTGTTCACAGCCTTCTTTGTATCCTAGCGGTATTAAACTATAAATTGCTTTGTAGTGGTCTTTCACTTCCATTTGTTGACTAAAATGTTTTTTTTCTATCATTCTAGCTTTATTACCTAAAGTCATTTCAGCACCTAATAAAATCATTAATAAAGCTAAAACACCAACTAAAAGATACGAAGTAATTTTAGCTGGTTGTGATTCTTTAAAAGCAATTGCTAGCAAAATGATAGTAATAATAATTAGAAATGCTGCTGCTATAGTTGCTATCTCTGCAAAATATCACATCTTGCTACTTGGAGTTCTTTTAGTTTTCTTTTCGTCTTCATCCATTAATTTTTGTGTTTCTTTTGAAAAATAATTTGATAAGGCAATTATTTTACCTCTAGCAAAAGTATTAAAATCGTTCATATCTCACCTCGAAATTTTTTGATAATAATATTTTACATAAAATCTTTCTATGTATTATAATGTAATCGATGCGTTCCCTTTGACGAACGATTACTATTCCAATTTGGATAGTTTCTTGAGTATATAACTCCCTTCCTATTTAATAATAGAAAGTGGCTGTGCGCAAAAACTTTCGTTTTCGAATTGTTTTTATGACAAAAATAGAGTTTGGCAACAGATTCTATTTTTAATTTATTTTCATAAAAACTATTTTCAACTTATACTAATATAACTATATAAAAGAGGAATAAGTAAAAACTTGATATATTTAAAATCAATAAAATAATTCTACCCTTATCATGTTTTTATGGACCTATTAAATACTTTATATTTAAATAAAAACTATTAATATATAATATTGAAATACAAATCAAATATAAAAGAGGATCTATGGCTGCACCAAAAAAGATAAGTAAACTCATCAATGTTAAAACTGTTATTAAAGATATGAACCTTGATATAGTTAATAAAAACGCAAAGCTAATTTACCGTGATTTAAATACTCCTGCTATTAAATCTTTAGGTTTAGAGCTCATTACTGAAACAAATAATAAAGAATGCACACAAGGTATTGTTTGTTGAGGAACAGCTGAAAACTTGTTCTTTAAGGGCCAAGGCAAAGCTAAAAGTTTTGAATATCTTAAAAAAGTATTCTTATTGGAACCGCCACTAATTTGTTTATCAATTGGTATGGAAAAAGAAATCCAAAACTGAGTTATTGAAGTTGCAACTAAATACCAAATACCAGTTTTTGTTTCTAAATATCGTTCAGCAGAAATAGTATCTTTAATTGGAACATATTTATGCCATTATTACGCTAAAGAAACACAAGTTCACGGATGCTTGGTGCAAATTGGGGCTGTCGGAGTTTTAATCACTGGACCTAGTGGTAGTGGTAAATCAGAAGCTACACTTGAATTGATTCAAAGAGGTCATATCTTTATTTCAGATGATGCAGTTATAATCAAACAAATTGGTAACCACTTTATTGGATTAGCACCTAAAATCACTAAGAATATTATTGAAATTAGAGGAATCGGTTTAATTGATGTTAAATACACCTACGGAAGCAAGTCAATGACTGACCAATGTGATATTGATTTGGTTATTGAATTAATCAAAGAAAAAAATGGCGAAGATGATTTAGATCGTCTAGGCAATAAATATCTAAAATATGATATTTTAGATGGTTCTATTGATAAAATACAAGTACCAGTTAAAGATGGTTCATCCGTAGCAAGTTTAATCGAAGTTGCAGTTAGTGCATATCTTGCGCGTAAAGACGGAAAAGACATTCTTGAAGAAATGTACCGCAGAAGGGAGGAATAATGTTAGGGCCAAGTTGAACACCAGATGCCCCTTATGAGGCAGGCACAAGCACCATTTTATTTTCAATTGGCAAATACCAATTCCACGCCTACTCACTTACCATGATGCTAGGTATGCTTGCAGCCATATTAACAATTACAATCTTTTGAGCTAGAGAAAAATATAAATTTGAAATCTTACTAATTGCAGTTATTATAGTTATTCCTTCATCAATTATCGGTGCACGTATGTGACACTTAGTTGAAGAAAAGATTTATAATCCAAACTTTGATTTTAAGCGGTGATACGCTATTTGAGAAGGTGGTCTAAGTATCCAAGGTGGAGTCGTAATGGCCTTTATCATGGGTATGATTTACGGTTATACAGTTAGGGATAAATTAGACATCCGTAAAGTTTTATCATTCATTGTTCCTTCTGTTTTAATTGGACAAGTTATAGGTCGTTGAGGTAACTTTGCTAACCATGAAGTTTATGGATTAATTGACTACGATGGAAGCAGTAGCTTAATCTTTGGCCATAGTTTTGCTTCTAACATGTATATTCACGATAGTGTCGGTACAGGTTATAGATATCCACTATTCTTGTATGAAGGTTTAGCAAACTTAGTTGGTTATCTTGTATTAGTGTGAATCATCAATTGATTCGGCTTACTAAAACCAGGATCTACTTCAGCATTATACTTTGTATGATATGGTTGTGTACGTCTAGCTCTTGAACCGTTGCGTCAAGAAACACACAGAATGTACTCAATAGCTTCAGGCGTATTTATAGCTGCTGGTGCAATCTTCTTCTTATTCTTTGAATATCTAAATCCAGTTCATTACATAAGAGTTTGAAGAAATGGACATTTCAAATATGCATACGCACACGAACAAAAATATATTGATTGATTAAATTCAAGCAAATGAGGTAAAAAACAAATTACTGAGGTAGTTCAATAATGGGAAAGATTTATGATACAGCTATTATAGGCGGAGGACCTGCTGGTCTTAATGCCGCTTTATATGCTTCTCGTGGTGGATTAAAAACCATCTTTATAGAAAAAGGTGCACCTGGAGGTAAAGTTGCTTTAGCTCCTAGAATCGAAAACATGTTAGGTGAAGGTACTATCTCTGGAATGGATTTAGCAGATAAATTCTATAAACATGCTAAAGAGTTCGGCGCTGAATATAAATATGGCGAAGTTAAAAACATTAAATATATTAATGCAACTAAACAAGAAATTACATTAGCTAATGGCGAAATTATTAATACCAAAACGACTATTATCGCTTCAGGTATGATTAACCGACAACCCCATGACATATTCAATTACAAAAAATATGTTAACAAGGGCGTAGCACTTTGTGCAACATGCGACGGACCATTATTTAAAAATAAAAATGTTGTTGCAGCAGGTGGCGGAAACAGCGCAGTCGAAGAAACAATGTACCTTTCAAAGTTCTGCAAACATGTAACTTTGTTAGTGCGCGATAAAAACCTCATTGCTGAACAAGCTTTAATTGATCAAATGAAAAAAATACCTAATATTACCATCTATATGGAAGCTGAAGCTACTAAATTTGATGGTGGAGAGTTCTTAGAAAAAGTTACTTATGTAAATAGAAAAACTAAAAAAACTGAAGTATTAGAAGCTGAAGGATTTTTCCCTTTTATTGGATTTATACCAGCTAATGATTTCTTTAAGGATTTAGATATTACTAACAAACACGGTTTTGTTGAAACTGATGAAAATATGCAAAGCAAAAAAGAAGGTATTTTTGCAATTGGCGATATACGTGCTAAAGAAATACGCCAAATTATCACCGCTGCAAGCGATGGTGCTGTAGCTGCAAAATATATAGCAAATTATTTAAAGTTAAAAAATTAATATAAAATTACGAATATTAAAAAGGAGAAAATATGTTAAAAACAGCAAAAGAAAAGTTTATTTTTACGTTAGTTTTTATTAGCGTGACGTTGTTCTTTACATTTATCGGTTTCATCGTGTGTTTTTCTAGCGAAATTGCCGAATTTGTTTTATTCTTAATAGCGACTGGCTGTGCAATAACCTTCTTGGTATTCTACTATTTACTATACAAAAAAGCTATTCCTAATTTTAATTCATTAAAATGAGGAAAATTGTCTTGGATAATAGCAATAGTAATTGTGGCTCTTATTAGTGCTTGTTTATTCTTTAGTTTCTTAGATTTAATTGTTTGAGAAACGGCTTGAAAGAAAAACAACGACTATGATACTTGAAGAGCTATGAGTGTAACTGCAGAAGTATTTATGTCATTTTTTAGTTGGGCAGCACTTGGACTTGGCGGTTTCTTTATCTTTATGTTCGTTGTTTTAACC
>CAMQBE010000005.1 GCA_946998935.1 uncultured Mycoplasma sp.
CACCGTGAGTCATGATAATGGCTCCCAACAGGCGCGTTGAGACACCCCATGAAGTTTGATAAACATAATCTTGATTATTATCTTTTGTCTTGAATTGAATTCCAAATTGTTTTGAGAAATTTTGAGCAAGATAATGTGACGTGCCCGCTTGCAAAGCACGGCCATCTTTCATCATTGCTTCAACAGTATATGTAGAACAAGCACCAGCAAATTTTTCATGTGGTGTTTTTTTACCTACAATAGTAGGGATAGCTAAATATTTTCTAATAAATCATTCATAAGTAGAAATCATTTTTCTTGTAAATAATCTAGCTTCTCAAGGATCGGCATGACAAGTATGTCCTTCTTGTCATAAGAATTCACGGCTTCTTAAAAATGGGTTAGTAGTTTTTTCTCATCTTATAACATTAGCTCATTGGTTATAAATCATAGGCAAATCTTTGTATGATTCAATTGAGTTTTTGTATAAATCTGCGAATAAAACTTCTGATGTAGGACGTAAGTAAATTTTTTCTTCAAGTTTTTTATCACCAACTTGGGTAACGGTAGCTAATTCTGGGTTAAAACCAGCGATATGTTCTTTTTCTTTAGCAAAAAGATTATCTGGGATCAATAAAGGCAAATAAACGTTTTGGATACCTATTCTTTTAAATTCTTCATTCAAGTTTTTTTGAATTAATTCTCAAATACCATAAGAATTAGGTTTAAAAACTATCGTTCCTTTAACTGGTCCATATGCAATCAAGTTACCTTGTTTTACAACGTCTGTGTACCATTTAGCGAAGTCTTGTTCTAATGGTGTAATTTTTTCTAGTTCTTTCATAACTCTTAATTATATAGAATTTTCAATAAATGGCAAAAATAATGAAAAATAATTAAAAAACGCACTTTTTGAGGATGATAATATAATTTTTTTGTGTGTTAAGGAGACAATGCCGTGAAAACAAATCATCATTATATTCCTTATTCAGCAATTTTTAATTAAAAAATTTTCTAAAGATAAAGAACATGTTTATTACTATGACAAAGCAAGTGAAAAATTATCAATTGTTAATTCTAAGCATATTTTCTCGTCGAAGAATTTATACTTGAATAAAGAAAAATATCCACAATATCCTGATTATCTTGAAGATGAATTAGCTAAATTAGAAAATAAAATAGCTAACATAATAAATGAAAAAATATTAGGTCATAAAGAAATTATTTTAAAAAGATATGAAGTGTTTTTAATTAGAAAGTTTTTTTGGGTTCAATCATTTAGATCAAGTAGGCGAAAAGAACAATATTCTAAAAAAAGATTTGATTTTTGAACTTATAGTTTGATTGAACCACTGGCTATTGATGATGACTTTACTAAAATTTGATACAACGACATTGAAGAAATATTAAATTGTAATAGCATTGAAGAATTTTTTAAATCTAAAAGAATTTCTCAAACATCTAAAGATGAGTTTCTTGCTGAAGAAAGAAACTATTTTATGACTTTTGTAAAACCAACTGAGCAAGAATTTATTCTCACTGATGTTTACCCTACAACCGAAATTTCAAGAAACGCGCCTTTCCCCCTTCATTTGCATCAATTCTTTCCTATAGCTTCTAATTTGTTAATTGTTTTCAATTTTCAATTTTACAGAAAAAGAACTATTAGCTTATCTGCACCAGGAGCTTTTATTTTAAAAGATTTTGATACCTCCAAATTAAGTAGGAATATTTTAACAGAACCAGTTCCATCATATAATGGCAAAAAATATTATATTTTTAGCGAAGATAACGAGTTTTATTATAAGGTGCAAAGGATTTCAAAAAGTGAAACTACTTATACAAATTGTTTATTTTTGAATGAAGCAAAAATAGGGATCGCATTTAATATTCCTAAAAATGTGCTTTTTTCTCTTAATGAATATGAGTCATATTCTGACGATGATCCTACTAAAAAATCAACTTATAAAAAGTTTATTAAAGAGATTGAAAGTTTATAATAATTTTTTAAGGCTTTGAAGTTTTTCTTCAGTATAAGGATAATCAGCTAATGATGATCTATAACGGCCACGCTTGTAGAATGCTTTTGCATTGCTAAAAGTTTTAAAACCTTCGAAACCATGATACTTGCCATTGCCACTAGCTCCAGAACCACCAAAAGGCAAATATCTAGAAATCATTTGACTTAATACGTCGTTAACTATTAATGAACCAGCCTGAAGTTGTTGATTCATGTACTCAATATTCTTTTTTTCTTTAGAAAAAAGATATGAAGCTAATGGTTCGTTTCTTGAAGCTACAATGTTTACAGCATCTTTAAAATCATGGTATGGAATAACTGGTAAAAATGGCCCAAAAATTTCTTCTTGCATAGCTTTGTCATCTCAAGTTGCTTTATAAATATAAGGTGCTATTTTTTGACTATTTGGATTATATAGTAGTGTATTTGGTGAAATTTTTAACAATCTATTAAATTGTTTTTCATTAATAATTTTAGGATATTGATCATTATTTAATGGATTTCTACCAAGTACATTTTCAGCTTCTTTTTGACATAATTTTATGAACTCATTTATTTGGTATTCATGAACGCAAACATAATCTGGTGCTACGCATGTTTGGCCTGCATTGATTAGCTTGCCAAAAATTATTTTTTTAGCAGCGTCTTTAAGGTCATAATATTTATCAACAATAACTGGGCATTTACCACCTAATTCCAAAATTAAAGGTGTATGAAACTTAGATACTTGTTGAGCAATAAGTGTTCCAACTTTTTCACTACCTGTGAAAAACACAATATCAAAACGATTGTTTAATAACTCGATGGTGTTTTCAACACTTGTGTTTTCGACATAAAGATATTCTGGTGAAAAGCTTTTATTTATTATTTCGGTGATTAATTTAGAAGAATGTATTGAATATTCTGAAGGTTTAATAATAGCTCTATTTCCTGCAGCTATTGAAGCTATTAAAGGGATAAAAGTTAAATTAAAAGGATAATTTCAAGGACTAATAGTTAAAGATAATCCTAAAGGTTCATAAATAATTTTTGATTTACCAGTAAATAAAGTTAATGGTGTATGCACACGTTGAGGCTTAGTTCAAGAATTAAGGTGCTTAATCGTGTATTTAATGTCACTTAAAATTATTCCTAGCTCGCTAAAATAAACTTCATTTGGATGCTTATTTAAATCAAGTTTCAAAGCTTGATTAATATTGCTTTCATTTTGCTTTAGTAATTTATAAAGTTTGCTTAGGATTTTCTTGCGTTTTTCTACTGAAATATATCTTTCTTTCATCATAGAATCTTTTTGTATTTGATATGAGTTCATATTCACCCCTATACATTAAATTGTATAATCAAGACTATTTGTTTTTGGCATATTTATTAACTTTAACGTGTTTAGTTTCATTAATTTTAATTACTAAAGTATATTCACCTTTAGATGATGAATTTTTAAGTTGTTCAAGAATTTCTTTAGCACTGCCTAAATAATATTGTTCATGAACTTTAGTTAATTCACGAGCTAAAAATAATGTGGCTTGCTCGCCTCAAACATTATCAATATCTTGAATTAAGCTTTCAAATTTATGTGGTGCTACATAAAAAACATAAGCATGTTCAGGGTTTAAGTTTTTAATTTGTTCTAAACGTTGGCCACTTTTTTCTTTAGGAAAACCAAGGAAAGTAAAAGTGCTGGAAAGGCCACTTAAAGCAAATGCTGATATAGCTGCATTTACACCTGGTATTAGTTCAATTTCAATATTATTTTCTCTGGCTTGCTTAACTAATTCAAAGCCAGGGTCATTAACTAAAGGCATGCCCGCATCTGAAACCAAAGCAAGTTTTAAATCATCTTTAGTTATTAAATCTATTAAACCTTTTGCTGATGATTTTTCATTAATTTTATTGTATGAAATTAAGCGTTTTTGAATATCATAATGATTCAATAAAATTGATGTTACACGTGTGTCTTCACATGCAATAACATCAACATTTTTAAGAGTTTCCAATGCTCTTAAAGTGATATCTTTTAAATTACCTATAGGTGTTCCAACAATATAAATTTTAGGCATAGCACTCCATTAATTTAATTAACATTTTTTCAGCTTGTAAAAAGTAATTAGCGTTAGTATCTATGATTTTTAAAAAATCGTCTAGTACTATATAGCAGGCAGAAAAGTCAATTTTTGACTCTTGCATTTTCTTTAATAACTTTCCAAAATTTTTATTTAAATATGGATCGTTTATTCAAGCTCAAGAATAAATAAATCTTAAAAGAATTGACAAGAAAATAAAGTTCGTTTTGTTTTCCTTTTTGCTAAATTTGGTCATATATGAATAAAGCATGTAAGGGTTCTTTAAACTAGCTCCAAAAGCTTCAAGAAGACCTTGTAAATAAGTGTAAGAGTTCTTATCTAAATATTCTTCTGCTTTATCAATATCAGGAAAAATATGGCTATAAAATCAAGCCTCATTTGCTGAGTATTTATCTAGTTCAAAAGCTTCTTGCAATTCTTTAAAACTTGGACGATTAATATTAATAATTATTGATCTAGATTTGATTGTCTCTAAAACAGCATTTACATTATTAGTGGTTAAAATAAAGCAGTTATTTTTAGTTGGTTCTTCAATGGTTTTTAATAATGAATTTAAAGCAGCCTTTGAAGCATTTTCAATGTTTTTGAAAATTATTAATTTAACTTGATCTTCGCTAAATGAACTTAAGTTAGATTGTTCAAAAACCTCAACAATTTTATCTTTAGCTAGAGCATTACCTTGACTTTGGTTATTGTCAAAAAGAATAACGTTAGCAGGCAAGTTAGTTGAATCTAATGTTTCTAAATTGCTATTGGTAATTTTATTTATCATAAAAACGACTGAATCATCAATGTTTAATCCAGGGGTCGCTTTTAATAAATAACAGTGACTCAATTTATTATTTTTAAGTGAGTTTTCAATAACAATTTTTACATTAGGCGAAACCATTATTTGCCTACCTTATCAAATCATTTTTTGAATGTTTTATTTGCAAGAAGCTTATTTAAGGTTTCATTTAAAACATCTTCAATGCTTTGCGATGCATTAACGACTATAAAACGTTGAGGTTCTGCTTTAATTATTTTTTGATAAGCATTGTAGACTTTTTTATGGAATGTTTCTGTTTCAGAATCTAGTCGGTCTTGAACTAATCTACTTTCAAGGCGTCTTCTTTTGCTTTCTTCTAGTGATATATCAAGAAAAATAGTTAAATCTGGCATAGTGTTTTCAATAACCATATTAGTTAGTTTCTTGACATAAGATATACCTAAGTTTCTTGCAGCACCTTGGTATGCATAAAAACTATCTACATAGCGATCGCAAAGCACTAACTTATTTTCTTTTAGCGCAGGTCAAATAACTCTTTCAAGATGTATTCTTCGACTTGCTGTAAAAAGTAAAGCTTCTGAAATTAGAGATAATTGTGAGTTTTTATCCAAAATTAATTCTCTAATTTTTTCCGCTTCTTTGATATCTTTGCCACCTGGTTCACGAGTTAAAACATAAGATAATTGAGGTTTTAATTCTAGCAATTTAACTATTAATCTATTCATAATTGTGGTTTTACCACAACCATCGCAGCCTTCAAAAGTTATAAACATAAAACCTCCTTAATTTTGCTTATCTCTATTTTTAATAGATTGCATAATTGTAAAACTATCTAGATATTCTAGATTAGAGCCTAATGGCATTCCTATAGCAGCGCGTGTTGCTTTGATATTATACTTTTCGCACAATTTTAACAAATGTGTTGTTGTCATTTCGCCCTCAAGTGTTGGGCTTAAAACGATGATAACTTCATTTAAATGTTTTTTGTTAATGTAATTGAATAAGGCTTGATAATCATAGTTCATATCTTTTGCAATTTTTTCTTTAATACTCATTAGAAAAGGTAACACATAATAATAGCCGTGATAGAAGTTCATAGCATCAATTTTTTCTAAAGCTTTTGAACTTTCAACAATCATCAATGTATCTAATCTAGAAGTATTATCGCAGTTAGGACAATAGTTATTTTCTCTAATAAAATTGCATTCTGGGCAATAACTTATTTGGCTTTTAAGATTCTTGATTGAAGCTATTAGAGCCTCGGCATAAGTATTGTCATCAGCTATTAAATAGTTAACAATTTTTTCAGCTTGTTTTCTACTTACACCTGGTAGTTTTCGAAGTTCAAAAATTAATTCTTCAATTACATTAATTTCCATATTAACCTACTGTATAGTGTTAAAAACCTAGTCCGCTAGGCATTGCAGGCATTATTTTTTGTTGTTCTTCATCAATTTTATCGAATAATTCATTAATTGCTAATGATAATAAATCTTCTAATGTTTCGGCGTCATCTGGATCTAATAAAATAGATTCCTTGATTTTAATTGAAACAATTTTTTTAGAACCCTTAGCTTTAATTTCAATACCTTGTTTTTCGATACTGAATTCTTCATCCATAAATTGTTCTTGTTTTTCTTGTATTTGTTTTTGCATCATTTGCAATTTTCTAAGCATTCCTTGATCCATAGTTTCTCCTTTTAGTCTTCTTCATTAAGTGAATCAAATAACAAATTGGTTGGTGTTTTCACTTGTTCAACAATAACAGGTCCAAGTGGTATAGCAGTGTTTTTAATATCTGGGTTCTTTTCCATTTTTTTACTAATATCTTGAGCTATTGTTTTGTATTCATTAAATTCATAGACAAGAATGTGTTTGTAATCTTGGAAATAATCTTTAATAAATTTTTGAACATTTGAGTTGTAGGCATTATCTTGTAAATAATTTAATTCAGGTATATATTTACTTGCTAATACTAGGAAGTTGCTTCCAGCTGCTACAACATGGAACTTACTTAAAACACTAATTAAATCTTGATAACTTGAAGTTTGAATTGTTTTAGTAATAAAGTCCAAAATTTGGCGACTTTTGTTTAATGAAATGCTTTCTGATAAGAATAAAGCATTAGTTAAATCT
The DNA here is from genome assembly GCA_946998935.1 of uncultured Mycoplasma sp. GTDB lineage: Bacteria > Bacillota_I > Bacilli_A > Mycoplasmatales > Metamycoplasmataceae > Mycoplasmopsis. The sequence continues at coordinate 6,986 of CAMQBE010000005.1, forward strand.
TTAATTGAAGTTTTTGATTTAAAACTTGTTCTATTTTTATATTTAGCTCCAAAAAGAGGAACTGCGCTTTTAGCTGCCATTGATTTAACTTCATCTTCAAGTTGGATTTCAGAAGTAGAAACTAGAGCATCATCAACTTCGTCAATTGTTCTTGTGCTCAATAAATCTTCATCTAATGCGTTATTGTCATCAGCATCTCTATTAGCTTCTAAAACTAATTCTTGTGTTTGATTTAAGATTGTTTTAATAGTGTCAGTGTTTCTATTTTTATCTTTATTTTTGTTATCCATTGTTTTCTCCTTTGGTATTTCTTGGACTATTTCTTGTATACCGCTTTTGTTATTTTTGCTAATTTTTATCAAATATAATTCAATTAATTGAAATGGCGCTTCAGAATAAATTAATTCTTTAAAAAGTTTATATAAAGTTTCGGAACTTTCGAAAGCAAAATCAGGATCAATTTTGATAGTTTTTAATTCGTCTATAGAAACCAGTTCTAATAATTTTTCATCTAAAGTTTTGTTATAAATCAAATAATCTTTAAAAATATCTATTAATCCTTTGACAAATTGATTTGAATCAATTCCCGCGTCTTTTAGATTATTTAGTAAAACTAAAGCTTCTTTAATTTGCCCTAAATATAAGTAATTTATGATTTGAATTAAGCTTTCATTGCTTGTAATTCCAAAGGCGTACATAACATCTTTTAATGATATTTTGCCATTACCATAAGCTATTGATTGGTCAACTATTGACAATGCATCACGTAAGCCACCTTGGGCTAATCTGGCTATGTATGAGACCGTTGAATCTTCGTATTTAATTTTTTCTTTTTTAAGTACGTCTTTAATTTGATCTATTAAAACAGCACTTGGGATTTTCCTGAAATTATATCTTTGGACTCTTGACAAAATAGTAAGAGGAATCTTTTGGGGATCAGTAGTTGCTAAGATAAAAACAGCATGCGCAGGCGGTTCTTCTAAAGTTTTTAATAATGCGTTAAAAGCACCTTTTGAAAGCATGTGAACTTCATCGATGATATAAACTTTGTAGTTTCCAGAAGTAGGTGAATGTTGAATCTTATCTCTTAGATCTCTTATTTCATTAACACCATTATTTGAAGCTGCGTCCATTTCTATAACATCAAAGTTTTGCTCCATTTTTGCTTCGCAGTCTTTGCATAATTTAGTTACATCTTCATTATGGTAACAATTAATAACATTAGCAAATATTTTTGCAACAGAGGTCTTACCTACACCACGAGGTCCGCAGAATAACATAGCATGGTTGATAGTTCGATTAATAATCATATTTTTTAAAGTTTGCACGATATGGTCTTGACCTTTAACGTCATCAAAGCATCTTGGACGATATTTTCTATATAATGCCTTATAACTCATATTACCTCCGTGCATAATAATTTGAATATTATTTTTAATATTAATTATCATAGCAAAATAAACGTCCATTTTTCAAAACTAGCTAAAAAACTTAAGCTAATTCTTGCTTTTTCAAAAATGATTTCATTTTTTTATATATTTTGAAATAATTAAAAGCATAAATATTAGAGCAAAGAGGTATTTTATGAAAAAAGTTGTTCTTATGATTATTGACGGTTTAGGTCTAAGAAAAGAAAAACAAGGTAACGGATTTAAGTTGGCTAATACTCCAACTTTTGATGAATTATTTGCTAAATATCCTAATTCAATTTTACAAGCTAGCGGTGAATATGTTGGTTTGCCAAAAGGCCAAATGGGTAATAGTGAAGTGGGCCATTTAAATATTGGCGCAGGTACAATTGTTTATACTGGCTTAAGTTTGATTAATAAAGCAATTAAAGATGGAGAGTTTGAAAAAAATAAAGCTTTTTTAGATACTTTTAAAGAAGCGAAAAAACATAATAAAACACTACATTTAATTGGTCTTTTAAGCCCTGGCGGAGTGCATTCTCTTGAAGCCCATTTATTCAAATTATTAGATATGTCATATGAAAATAATGTGAGAAATGTTTCAGTTCATGTTTTAGGAGATGGTCGAGATGTAGCTCCAAAAAGCATTATTTCTTCATTAGAAAAACTAGAAGCTAAAATTGACCAATACAACTATAAAATAGCTACAATAGGCGGAAGATTCTATGGCATGGACCGCGACAAAATGTTTGATAGAGTTGAAAAACACTATGAAGCATTATTAGGCAATAGTCAAAATACTTTTACTAATAGTATTGATTATGTGAATAGTCAATATGCTAAAGGTATCACTGATGAATTCTTTATTCCTGCAGTTAATAAATCAGCCAACTTTATTAAAGATGGTGATAGTGTAATTTTCTTCAATTTCCGCCCTGATAGAGCAAGACAATTAACCCATCTTTTAATAGGTTCAAAACTATATGAAAATAAGCCAAAACATCCAGTTAAAATTGATCGTTTTGTTTCAATGATGAAATATGAAGGAATTAACACTATTGTTGCTTTTGAAGAAATGAATATTTCAAATCCTATTGGGAAAGTTTTAGAATCAGCTGGTAAAAGTCAACTACGTTTAGCTGAAACTCAAAAGTATGCTCACGTTACATATTTTATGGATGGTGGTAAAGATATTGAATTCAAAAATAGCAAAAGAATTATGGTTCCTTCATTAAAAGTAGAATCATATGCAGATGCTCCTCACATGTCAGCAGGAGGTATAACTGATGAATTACTAAAATATGGGGCTAAATATGATGTAACGATTATGAATTATGCTAACCCTGATATGGTTGGTCACACCGGAAATTTGAAATCTACTATTGAAGCCGTAAGTTTTTTAGACACTCAAATCAAAAGAGTGATTGATTGAGCAGCAAAAAATGATGTCACAGTTTTTATCACTGCTGACCATGGAAATGCTGAAATTACTGAAGACAAAGATGGCAAACCTGCTACTAAACATACCTCGAGTCCAGTTATGTTTATTTGCAGCGATAAAAATGTTAAATTATCAAATGGAATATTGGCTAACGTTGCTCCAACAGTTTTAGATTACATTAACGTTAAAAAACCTAAAGAAATGGACCAAGAATCATTGTTGGTCAAATAACACAATTTAAAGTACCTATTTTATAATAATAGGTATTTTTTAATTAGTGTTTTGCTTATTTGACTATTAAACAGTTTAAATAGTAAAAAATTAAAACTTATTTTTTTTGTTAAAAATATTCATTATAATAGTAGATATGAATAATAAAAATACTCTAATCAAAAGAATAGTCTTTAGTGATGTTGATGGAACGGTTTATGGTTTTCCAAACAAAATTCTAAGAGAAGAAACACTTAATTCAGTTGTTGAAGCTAAAGAAAAAAATAATACTGAATTAGTTTTGTGCACTGGTAATGGTGCTTTTAATAAGATTCAAAATTTAGCTAACAAACTATTATGTAGATATATTGTAACTGCTAATGGCGCAGCAATTTTTGATAATCAAACAAAAGAATATTTGCATTTCGAATATATGGACAAAAATGAAGCAAAACGAGTTTTTGATTTTGCTAAAAAAGTTAATACAACCTTATATTATTTTGGCAAAGATCAATATTATCTATACAATGCCAATAGAAAAATACGACAATTTTTCACCGATTTTTGTGAATATGCAAACTGGATAGAAGATGGCAGGATTAATGATGATATTTATAAAATTGAAATCTACGATGAGCAATCAAAAATGGACGAAATTACAAAATTAGCTAAAAAAGAAAAATTTAACTTTGAAATTTCCTACCAAGGAACACATATTGAAATGACAGCTAAGGGCGTGAATAAAGGTTCGGGGCTTAAATGAGTTTGCAACAATATTTTTAATGCTGACCTAAATTACGTAATGGCTATTGGTGATAGCGAAAATGACATTTCAATGATGAAAGTAGCTGGCTTTTCATATGCTATGGATAATGCTAAATTGGCAGTAAAAAAAGTTGCAAAATATTACACCTCTGATGTGTTACAAGATGGGCTTGGTGAAGCTATAAGGGACTATATTTTTAGAACAAGATTTGATATCGAAAAGCAAGATTTAGCTTTAAAACTTGAAAGACAAAAAGCAAAAAATAAATATTAATTTCATTTTTTTGCAATTTAATATTTGACCAAAAGTGCTTTTTAGCACAATTTTTTGCATTTTTATAAAAAATTTATAAACTTTAAGTAATCTAATAACAACTTCCCTTCTTTTAATATATAATTCTTTTATACAAATAATAATTAGTATTCTATATATCAATAAAAATCTGAAAAATGGTTTTTTTATGTTATTTGTATAAAAAATATGATCATATGTTTTTATAAAAAAACTAAACTATAGAAAGGTTAAAAAAAGCTATGTACAATTACGAAGAACCAAAAAAACCTTTTTTGAGATGAAATGAATGAACAACCCATTTTGCATCTAAAAAAGCTTATTATGCTTTTGGTATTTTAGGCTTTTTAATGCTTGTATTCATTATTGCTAGCGGATTTAACATTAACAATATTGCAACTGATGTTGAAGATATTCCTGGTCAAGCTGTATGCTTAGTCTTTATGATTTACTTCTTAATCGTTTGCGTTATTCTTACTGTTTACTATGCAATGATTTGGTCAAAAAATGGTCAATATAGGATTGAACAAGCAACAATTGCATTTCAAATTGCAACATACATGTTTCCATTCCTATTCATAGCAGGCGCAGCAATTAACAACAAAATTGATCACCCTGAAGAAAGCACACCTGAAACCATGGTTATAAATAATCCTTATGGTTTTCAACAAGGCTATGGATATAATCCAGCATGAGGTCGTCAAACACGTACCTTTGCCTTAACTGGACAATATACTGGTACATATTCACCTTCAGCTGCTTATAATATAGCTGCAACTTCTACATATCAAGCTCCAAATTACGGTTTCCAATCACAACAATCAACTGCTTCTTATGGAGCTCAACAACCAACAGGAATGTACAATGTTCCTCCTCGTGGCCCACAATATGG
>CAMQBE010000006.1 GCA_946998935.1 uncultured Mycoplasma sp.
TAATTTCTTTCTACTTAATATTAATATTTACTATTATATCAAAGTATAAGATTTAATACTATTTAACTTTTACAACTCTAGGGTCTAAAGCATCGTGAAGACCTAAAGCAATAAATTGCATACTTAATGATAAGAGTAAAAGAATAGTTGCAGGTAATATAAGTAATCAGGCGTTTTGTTCTGATTGTTCAAGGTTTTGGAACATGAATGCTCCAATGTTAGTTGAATCGCTCGCACCAAAGAAACCTAAGAATGCAAGTGAAGCAATTGACATAATAACGGCAGGTATTCTACGTACGTAGTTCATTGCAACTTTACCTAAAATAGCAGGTAAAGCATGGGCGAAGATTTGTCTTGAAGTAGAAGCACCAACTGATTTAGAAGCCACAATATATTCTTCATCTTTAACAGTAATGATGAACATACGTGTAGCACCAATAGGTCAAGTTCAACCAACAAATAATAGACCGCAAATTAAGACAATATCTTTTTCACCTCAAAGTGAAACAAACATAAGCAATCAAATAATTGATGGCGGAGCTTGGAAAATTTCAATGACACGCATCATGATTGTATCCAATCATTTACCAGCGTGGAAACCTAAATAAGCACCAACCATAATACCAATTACAGCTTCAATAGTTGCTACTAAGAAAGCAATTTTAATTGATTGCAAAGTATCATATCAAACTGAAGTTCAAATATCAAACATTCTTGAAGTTGTTCCAAAATGTGTATGTAATTCTGGAATAGTGCTACTTAAGGCATCCACTTGCGCTTGAGTTAAAGTATGTGGGTCAGTAGCTTTAAGAATGTTTCATAACATATATCCATGTCAAAAACTATAAACATCATAAGAGAATAATTTATTATTACTTGTTTTGTCTATGCTATATTTTGCATATTTAGATAAATATTGTTTATAAGGACCATGTGTGAATTCTTTTAAATATCATCAAACGGTACCTTTTTCAGCTGCTGCAGAGGGTATTTTGTCAGTTTTATATGGCGAAAACTTAGGAGGTAAATCATTAACAAAAGAAGTTGGGTTATCTTGGTCAATTCTAACTTGTGCATGATAACTAGAACCATAAGAAGCTACGATTGCTAATATCAAAATTGTAAGGAAAATAATTGTAGCAACAATAACGGCAGGGTTTTTGAAAAATCTTTTGATTATTTCAACAGTTAGTACTTTTGGTTTACCAGCAATACTATTGCTGTTCTTTTTACTTTTAGAAAAAACTATTTTAGTAGTGAATTCTTTAGTAAGTTTGTACTGCTTATTAAATTCAGCAGAAGTCATATTAGTATTCATTTTGAATAGTCCTTTCTAATTTGCTTGGCTTTGAGCCAATTTATTAAAGTATTCTTTAGCTTCTTTCTTTCTTGCATTAGAAGCTTTGATTCATACGAAGATGTTAAATCCAGAATTAGATTCATATTTAATTCTAGGATCGATAAGAGCATAAGAAATATCAACTAAGACTTCAGTGCCTAAAGATAAAGCAGTGAAGAAGAAAATGTTAAACATAATTATATTAATTTCACCCTTAGGGAATGAATTAATAATAGTGTAAGAGTTACCCGGAATATTTCAGAACTTTTCGATAATAATACTACCGGTTAAAAGTCCAATATATGAAGGTAAAATAATTGCAGATAAAGGAATTGAGATATTTCTAAAAACATATTTTCAGAAAATTTGATGACCATTAAGTCCTTTAGTTTTAGCAATTAAAACATAATTAGAAGTTAAAACAGTAACAACTTGGTTTCTTGTATAAAGAGTATAAACGGCCAATGAACCTAAAGTAATAGTAATTATTGGTGGAATTAACGAACTTATCATTCTGCTTAAATCCCCACCAGTTTCATCTTTATCGATGAACTGTCTTTCAAAGCCTCATTTAGCAAATAAGTTAAGAATTATAGGCGCCATAATAAATGAAGGTATAGCTATAAAGAAGAAGACGAAGACATTGATTATTGTATCTCAAGCAGTTCCTCTTTTATACCCAGCAAATACTCCAAGGCAGATTCCTAAAATGCAGCTAACAGCGAAAGCAGGCAATGAAACCATAACTGAATATTTAAGAGGTTTGAAGAATAAATATTGCATGGTTCCTTCATATTTAGAAGACAATTTAGAATCTATTATCATTCCAAAGTCACCCTTTTGAGGAGGTATATGGAAGCTTCTAAAGAAGGTTGCAAAATAATCTTTGAACTTACTACCAACTGATTCATTATCTCAGGCATCTTTTAAAGCACCCAAGGTCTTTTTATATGGATCACTAACAGGTGTGTTAGCTCATTGATCGAAGTAAGGGTTTGGTATATACGCAGCAATTAAAATGTATGAAGCGAATAAAATAACAAACAAGGTGAGAATGGCCAGCGCCATTCTCTTTAATAAATATTTAAACATTAGTAGTTAAACTAATACCACTATTCTATAGTGGAATTAGTCATATTTATGCCTTTATAAATTACTTTTTAAATGTTTCACCTTGAACATCAGAAAACTTAATATCTGATACTCAAACATTGTTTGTTCCTACAACAGGAGCATCAAAGTTAGTTGAAATTATTGCGTTACCAAAACCTGCTGCAAGAATGCTTTTACGTTCATCTCAAACCGGCAACATGTAGTTGCTAAATTCTTTTGATAATTGTGTAGATTCAGCATTTGTATGGTTGTTTACTCATGATACAAAGAACTTAGAAGTTAATGAACCTAAATCAATGAAGTTATCAGTATCAGCAGCTGGTATTAATTTCTTTGCGATATCATCTCATTTGTAGCTTTCTAAATTAAAACGTAAATCATGAAGATCGGTAATTGATAATAAAGCTCATTTGTCTGCTGGAACTGACAATACTGATTGGTATTTTGGTTGGCTAATAAAAGCATAAAGTTCTTCAGCTATTTTAGCAAGCATTGGGAAGTTTTTAGCTAATTTATCTCTAATTGCTTTAGAGTTAGCATCTGGTCCACCTATTGCTAATAATGCACTACTTAAACCATTACCTGAAGCACCATCAAAACCAGAACCACTTTGGTTGATATCGTAACCTCAACCAAATGCTGAAATTCCACTATAACCATTAACAAGGTCTTCATTTCACTTGTCTTTTTCACCTTCTGATCAACGAACGAACTTAGGTGCTAAACGATCGTCTAAACCTTTAATAAGTTTTTCAAGAAGTGGGAAATAAACATCATATTTTGCAGGTGTTCAATTTAATCATCTATGAGCACAGTTTCATTGAATCTTTTGACCCTTAAGGTTTGGATTCTTATTATAGAAATCATCAAGAAATTCTTTCATTTTTGCTTTGATTGCTTCATAAGCAACTGATTTCAATTTGTCGTCATTTGATTGAGCGCCTTTAGCATAATAATCGGTGTTTAATTCTGGAGTAATTTCAGTTCGTTCTTGTCCATTGTAGGTAAATTTAACTAAATTGCCATCTTTGTCATATGCATGAAGTGTATTAGCATTTTCATAGTCTTGTCTAAGAGTTGTTGGTTTATATTCACTACCATCTGGGTTTTTACCAGCTTCTTTACCACCAATTGTTGAATCGGGAGTTAATGGGTTAACCCAAGCTTTACCGTTACCATTAGTTAATTCACTAACTAAGTAGCTTCAGTTAATTGAACATGAAATCAATGATCTAAAGGTTAAAGCACTACCAACAATATTGTGTTCCAATACTTCTTTACCTCTTAAAGCGTTATTGTTTTCAACTAAGTCGTTTAATGTTACGCCATAAACTAGTTTACTAAAGACATCGTTCATAGATTGTTTTAAGCTATCTACTGTAGTTTTAGGTCCAATCTTTTGTGGTAAGATGTTTCATAACAATCAGTATGGGCTTTCGTAAATGTTAGTTGATTCTGCATAAACAAAACCATGTTTTTCTTGTTCTCTAAGAACTTTATTTTGTGATTTTACAGTTAATTCACCTCAAGGTAAACTTGATATATTTCCTTTTCTAAATTCATCAAATTCTTTGTTTCTAAAGGTTGTTGAGTCACCACCATCTTGAGCAGCATATTTGATTACATATTTTTTAACTGCTTTAGGATCTGGTTTAACAAAGTAGTGTTTATTTAAAGCAAGTGATTCTTCACGAGTTTCTTTGTTATAACCTGCATAGTAATATCTACCTGCATAAAGAACGTTTTCATCATTAAGACCGTATCAGTAAAGACCAGCTTTTTTAGCAATACTATCATCTTTAAGTTTAGCTAATTCATCAATTAACATAGTTCTAAATGAACCTGAGTCTTGTTTGCTTTCAAAAGGTATTAGTAATTTACCATCTTTATGTTCATTAATATAGTCACTAGGGGCAGCTACAAAATCATAACTAGTTGTAAGGTTAATAAACAAGTTGTAAAAGTCAGGTTGATCTTCATCAGCTTTTTTGTTAATTGTTACAGCTTCTTCATTAGCTGATGTTTTAGTAATAAGCTTATCTGGATCCCTAAATTGTGCTGAATCAACACCATAAAGTCCGTAAAGATATTCGTTAGGATAATTTCTTTGAGGAATAAAGTATTGTTTAGGGCTAATAACTTCAGAAGCATATTCATCTAATTTAGCAGCTAAAGTTGGATCACCAACTAAAGAAGCACGTGCTGAAGTAGTTAAACCCCAAGTTCTCATTCATGAATAGTAGAAGTCTTGTGCTTTAATTTCGTATTTAGTTTCTTCGCCTTTAGAGTTAACTCATTTAACTCCTTTTCTAACAACAATTTTCATGCTTTTGATATCGCGTCTACGTCTAGTTTCATCAAATTTCTTAGAGTTAATACTTTTATCATTGTTAGATTTAGCTTGTTCAAGAGCAGATGGATAGTTACCTTCAGCGTCTTTTTTAACCAATTCTGGATCTGCATCATCAGAATCAAAGACAATTTCTTGGCCACTATTATCTACAAAGACAACTTTAGAACCTAATTCAAAAGTGTATTTTCAAAATGTTGGTTTTTTAACTATAAACTTACCTGCAAGTGGATCATTTTCAACAACAGGTCTACCAAAAGATTCTTGACGAATTAACATACCCATGGTAGAATCAGTGAAACGACTTTGTAATCCACCATAGCTTGCTGAATAATCAGCATGATAAGCTGTGTAACTATTAGGAGTATTTATATACTTTACCATGTAATCTTTTTGATAAGTAACTTCCATAGTTCCACAACTAGCAGCGGCTAGTACCGGGGAAGCAGCTAAGGCAGTTGCTATGGGTGCTAACCATAATAATTTAGTTTTTTTCATTTTTGCCTTCCTCTATAAAAATTTATAGAATTGTTATTTATGTTACTGTTTTTTAATTATGTATTTTCTTATTGTTATGTCGATATTTCTTAATTTAAAAAGGTTTTGCAAAGCTATTAGCCCTACAAAACCTCCAAATTATTAATATAATATGTTATTTTGTATGACTATAGCACCAAAGGCAGAGGACCTAAGAGTGATAAACTATTATGAATCATCACCATCAACGGATATTGCCATATCCATCAATTCGGCTCTTATATCCTTTCCACAATTTGATCGCATGCCTGCCAAAACTTATGTACTTTTACTAAGAGCTCCTCTATAGCATATTCTTTAAATTAAAAGCAGGTTATGTGATTTTGTTATATCAATATACCTGCTTAAATTATTTTTACAATTCCTTTTCAAAACTTTTAACAGGCATTAACAAAACCACATCATCGCAATTGCGATAATAGAATTGGTATTTGTAATGCATTTAAAGTTTCTATTTATTAACATAACGCATAAATTATAAGACTATTTTTTTAATGGGAAACATTTTTTTAATAAAAATTTTTACAGCGCGCGACCCAATATTAACATTTTTTGCCCATAAGACAAATATAAATTTATATCATCTTTACTATATAATAAAAATATAAAAAAATTATTTTTTATAAATGGAGAAATTATGGTGAAGAAAACAAACACAATCACTTATGCATTTTTAGGCGCTGGTATTTTAACTGTTGCAGTAGCTACAACTGCTGCAATAACAAAAAAACACAGCCAACAAAACACAACTTCAGTTTCATCTCTTGATACAGCTTCAAAAATTGAATCAGACCAAGCTAAGGCTAAAATACAACAGTTAGAAAATGAAAAAGCAGATTTAGAAAATCAATTACAAAATGGTGGTAGTGCCAATGTAGCTTTAAATAACAAATTAGCTCAAATTAATAAAGAATTAGAAAAAGCTAAAAAGGAATACAATGACCTTTTAGCTAAAAATAGCTTATTAGATCAAGCTATTACTTTAATTAATACTTCTAAAGACGAAGCTAAAGAAATGGCCAAAGATAATGCTCAAGGTGCTCTATTAATGAATAACCAAATTGATTTAGCTACAAATAAATATTTATTAGATTATAAAAACCTAGATAAAGCAAAAATTAAAGAACTTAAACAATATTTAGCTAATGCAAAAACTAATGGCCAAAGCATGAAAACTCTTGATGAAAAAATATTAGCTATAGAAAATGAAATTAAAACCTATGATTCTTCTTCAAAAGAATACCAATATCTAGTAGCTAAATATCAGGAAGTTAAAAAAGAAGAATTAGAAATTATTTTAGTTAAAGATGAAGTTCAAAATAAAGCAATTACTGATTTAATTACTAAGGCTACTGCTTATTTAGAACAAGCAAAAAAGATTAAAGAAGCTAAAAATGAAATCAATGATTTAATTTCTAAAATTAATGAAGCTAATACTAAAGCTAATGAATATGAAAATAAAAAGTTAATTAACACCGCTAAATATTTAAAAGATGAAATTGCTAAAGTTCAAAAAGTACTCGATAATTTTAAAGATAAAAATGAATTAGTAACAGCCAAAAATAATTTAGTTAATGCTATAGAAGAATCTAAAACTAAAGCTACTGACGAAAAAGCTAAAATTAAATTAGATCAAAAAATCATTGAAGCAAAAAACTATATAACAAGTGAATTAAATGAAAATCAATATGAAACAATTAAAGCTGATTTAGAAAAAGCAATTATAAAAGCCAAAGGCATTTACGATACAACTGTGGCAAAAAAAGTTTATGAAGATGCAACTAATGAATTAGAAACTAAATTGGCTTTAGCTAAAAAACAAAAACAAGATTTACTTAATTCAATTCAAAGTGCAATTCAAAAATATAATGAATTAAAAACTAAAGCTACAACATTAATTACCGAATTAGCAAAAGACCCTAAATATGAAGCTCTTAAAAATGAATTACAAACTGCAGTTGACAATACTCAAAATACAGTAAATCAAAATGACAAGAATCCTAAAATTATTGCTCAAGCTGCCAATGAATTAAATACTGCTTACAATAAAGCTTTAGGTATTGAAGAATTAAAAACTAAAGTCGCTAAAGTTAAAGCTTTTGATATTGATAAAGTAGATGATCCAACATTAAAAGCAACTTGAAACGATAAAATTACCGCTGCTGAAAACGTTATAAAAGATGCTAATATAACTAAAGCTAAAGTTGTTGAACAATTAAAAATAATTGACAAATTAGTCTCATACATAGATAATATGGGAAATAAAGACAAAGCTGCTATTCAAGATTACAAGAATAAATTACAAGCTATTATTGATAATCCAACATTTAAAGTTAATGGCTTAAGATTTAATAAAGATGTGGTCGCTCCTCATTATGAAGGAAAACCAAATCCAGGTCCTTTAACACTAGACTATACTCTTAAAGGTGCTATTGATTTTTACAACAAAAATCTTGCAAAAATAATTAAAAATAATGACTATAGTGATATTGACATATACAAGAAAAATTGCCCTGCTGTAATAGATAAAGCTAATAAATTATTAGCCTTAGAAACTGAAGCACAAAAATTAAAAGTTGTTGTTGAAGAATCTCAAGATCTATTAAATACTATGAAAGCGCAAGCAACTAAATACCAAAATATAATAAATACTTTTGAACCTATATTTAATGCACAAAATGCTATATATACAAACGTTGATAGCGATGCTAATGCTTTAATAAAAGCAAAGACTGATTTAGAAAAAGCTTTAAATGAAGCTAAAAGTGAAAAACAAAAAATAGATAGCTCTACACCAGCAAGTCCACTTGAAGTTGCCAAAAAAGAGTTAAAAGAAGCTATGGACAATGCCAAGGAACAATGCAAAGGCAAATTCTATAAATCAAAAGATGGTCCATTAATACGATGATACACTACTTTATACCAACAAAAATACAACGTTAAAATAGATAGAGTAATTAATGATTCCCAAAAAATTATTGATACTTCAAGCGATGAAGCAGAAGTAAAAAAACAAAAAGATATTTTGAACAAAGAATTACAAAGATCATTGCACTTCTATACGGTTCAAAAATTCCTTTTCGCTTCCGGAAAAGAACAAAAATTCCAAGAACTTATAGGCATGAAAGTTGCTGTAAATGAAGAAGCAGATTTAGCTTCAATTAAAGATGAAATATTAAAAGGTGTTAAAGAATTTGAAGATTTTTACAATGATGTTAATAATGTTGATTCTAATTTAGCCAAAACCTTAAATGGCAAGCTTGAAACTACAAGTACTGATTTAGCTGCTAAATTTAATCCATTATGAAAAGATGAATTAACTAAATTATCTGGAACTAAAATGACTGAAGCTAATGCTGCTGCTGAACAAGTTTTAAGTGATTATGAAGCTAAAGCTAAAACAAAAACTAACGAAGATGTTTCAAATCTTTATATGATGATTAAGAATGCTAAAAATAAAATGAGTAAATTAGAAAATAATGCAACTAATTATTTCATGATTAAATACTACTACACAACAATTAATCAATATATAAGCGAATTAAGAAAATTCCCTACCAACTAGTTGAACAAAAAAGAGACTTTCACATTGAACTAAGTCTCTTTTAATTTAATCTTTTTTAAACTTACTATTAGTAAAAGTTTTGTCTTTAGTTGCATTATCTTTAGAATTTGTAAAAGTAACAACCGCAGTTAATTTACCCGCTTTATCATCAGCTAAGATGTTTTTAATTTTGAAAGTAATTTCTTTATTTTCTTCAATTAAATAAATATGAATATCTTCCTCTTTAATACTTGAAGCTTTAACTTCGCTAACTTTAATGGAATTATCAATGGACATAGCTGAAGTATTAACTATATCGTCAAAAGTTCTTGGTTGCTTTGTGCAACTAGCTGCTAATGAAACAATTGGAATAAGAGTTAAAGATGATGAAAATATTAGTAATTTATTTTTCATTCTTATGAATAATTTCTTGGAATGTTTTTAACTCTTCATCAGTAGCTAAGACAAAATGTTTGTTGCCAACATTTTGCCATTTAGGTTGTTTATTTTCATCATAATCATGAATTTTTGAATCATAAACATAACCAATCAAAGAACCTTTATCACTAGTTATTGAAGGCACAGCGTCAAGTAAACTTTTTGTATAAGGATGTTGAGGATTATGAATGATTTCTTCAGTAGGTCCTATTTCAAGTAAAACTCCTTTATTTATAACAGCTATACGATCAGAAATATATTCAACCATTCTTAAGTCGTGAGCGATGAATAAAATTGTTAAATTATATTTTTGTTTTAAATCATTAAAGATATTAATAACTTGAGCTTGAATAGAAACATCCAAAGCTGAAATAGGTTCATCAGCAATAAGCAATTTAGGTTGTAAAACCACTGAACGACAAATACCTAAACGTTGTTGTTGACCACCGGAAAATTCTAATGGATAGCGGTTCAAAACTGTTTCGTCTAAACCAACTTGATGAAGAATATTTATAATCAATTCTTTTTTAGCTTTTTCTTCTGTATATTTCTCTAAAGCTTTTCTTTCTTTCAAAGCTTTTTTCATGTAGTTATAAACACTTTGATATTTAGTTGTATCTTTATTATATTTATCTTCAATTTCTCTAAAAATTGTATTAAAAACAAATTTGTATGAGTGTTCCATTGAATCTTCGTGCAAACGGAATTCACGCAATCAATCTTTATGAAAGTTATTAGCATTATTTTCAATCTTATTTACGTCGTTTACAACTGTCTTAAAGACGTTTTGGTCAAAAGTTGAGATTAAAATATATTTAGAATTTTTGGTATTTGATAAACCTTCACCAACGACATATTCAACATTTTTAAATGGATTTAATGAGTTAGTTGGATCTTGAAAAATCATTTGTACTTTATTAACCATAAAGTTAACAATATCACGATATTTTTTGCCTCATTTAAAGCCTTTATCTAAGTTCTTTGGAATCACACGATCAAGTATTTTAATATAACCAAAAGAGTGAGGAGTTAAACCAATAATTGCACGTCCAGTAGTACTTTTACCACTACCAGATTCACCTACTAAACCTAAGACTTCGCCTTCATAAATATTTAAAGACATGTCTTTAACAGCAGAGAATTTTTTTGCACCAAAACCATAATCAATATCAAGATTTCTAATTTGAACAATAGGCTCCAAATCAGGATATGCATTAAGCATTTCTTCAGCGCCTTCGACTGTTGGTCTACAAAGTGATTTAAATAATCTTTTTTCACAATAATACTTAGGCATTTTCACTTCCTTTTGTAGCTTGTTTTCTTTGTTCTAAAATCTTGTTTTGATTATCAATTAACTCTTTAACTTCTTGATTATGTTCTTGAGCTTTTTTAACAAAATATTCATATTTATCTTTTGATAATTGATATTGATTTTCTAATGAACCATAAAGTTCCTTTGCTTCTGCTTCATACATTTTTCAAAGATTTTGAATAATCTTTGGAACTTCATATTTTGGCGCTTTGTCATTTAATAAATTAGATTTAACAAAGTGCGTTTCTGATATTTGATAAAATGGTGCTTCTTGTTCAAAGTCAATACCTAAAGCATAATCATTACGAACTGCAAAAGCATCTCCTTCAATATTATTTAAACTTGAAGGTACTGCACCACGAATAACTTGTAATCTTGTACCTTTGTTGAAATCTGGCATTGAGACAATTAAACCTCAAGTATAAGGGTGTTGTGGGTGTTTCAAGATTTCATCCTTAGTTCCACTTTCAATAATTTGGCCAGCATACATAATGTTAATATAGTCAGCTAAAGAAGCAACAACTCCTAAGTCGTGAGTAATGAAAACTATAGCGATATGAAACTTTTCTTGTAATTCACGAATGATGTCCAATACTAAAGCTTGAACTGTAGGGTCTAAAGCTGTAGTTGGTTCATCCATAACTAAAATCTTAGGTTTTAATGAAACAATAGCGGCTATAGCAATACGTTGAATCATACCTCCAGAAAGTTCATGAGGATAAAGCTTCATAACTTCAGCTGGATTATTAATTTTTGTCATTTCCAAAAATTCAATAGCTTTTTTATAAGCTTCTTTTTTGTTTTTAACAATTTTATTAATTAACATACCTTCGATAATTTGGTGTCCAACTTTCATAGTTGGGTCTAAAATAGACATAGGGTTTTGGAATACAGCAGAAACAATACGTCCACGAAGTTTTGATTTTTCTCAATTATAAGTTGAAAAGTTTTGAACTTCTAGGCCATAAAGTTTTACTTTACCACCTTCTATAATTGCATTATCGCCAGTTAAACCATATAATAATGAAGTAATAACACTTTTACCTGAACCACTTTCGCCTATAACTGCATGTATTTTACCTTCATATATTTTTAATGAAGGACCACGAAGAACTAAGTTCTTTTCTTTAGGATCGGCAGGATTTTTAAAAGTTAAATAAATATCTTCAATTTCTGCAGCTACTTTTAAATCTTCACCTAAAACATTATCAACTTCTGCTTGGTCTACATATTTTTCAAAATCGTATTCATCTTTTGTTGATTTTTTAACTATATGTAATGCTTTTCCTAATTTTAGGCCTATGTTTTTTCAAC
>CAMQBE010000007.1 GCA_946998935.1 uncultured Mycoplasma sp.
GTCTAATTTAATTTGAAATATTTAATCTGTTTTATAATCTAACCATGATTAAAAAATTACCAGTTTTATTGCTATCTACAAGTATTTTAGCTATAGCGCCAGTTGTGTGTCTTTCGTGTGGCTATAATGTTATTAGTATCAAAGGTTCAACAAGCATGTTGAACTTCCTTTCTGATATATCAAAAGAAATTGATAAAAACCAAAATGAAATGAATTTAGAAATAAATGTTAATGGTGGGGGCTCTGGTCTAGGCATAGGCAATTTATTAGATGATTTAGCTACTTTTGCTTCAATATCTAAAGACCCTGTAGCTGATTTGAGTGAAGCTTCTAAAGCTAAAAATCGACAAAAATGAATAGATAAAAAAATTAAAACTATTAAAGTAGCAATTGAACCCTTAGTTTTTATTATTAAAGTTGATGAATCATTAATGAATAACGACGATTTCTATTTTGACGAAAATAATTATGGGAAAATACTGAATGCTTTTGGAGATGCAGAAGAACTCCATTTAAATGATTTATTAGAACATAAACTACCAGAAGACCATGTATTAACTCCAGTTTATCGTAGCGGTGGAGCTAATATGAGTGGAACAGCCGAAACATTTTTTAAACAACATCCATATGTTAAACAAGGCGTTAAACCTAATGATAAAGCTGCTAAGTTTTTAAATGATTGTACTGGAAGTGGAATACCTAAAGTCAAATTAGCTAATGATTCTAACAAAGAAGTAGCTAAAACAATGCAAAGTTTAGATACATATGCTATTTCATTTATAAGTTATAGTTATTATAAGAATAATGAAGCTGAATTGAAAAATAGCCATATCAAACTTCTTAAAATGAAAGTTGATGGTAAGCTTGAAAATGTTGTTGATAAAGGCATTAAAAATAAAAAATATACTTTTGAACGTGGCTTTTATTTATCATTTTCATTAAAAAAAGATATTGTCAAAAAACTTTATTTCTTAAAGAGTTTTTTACCAGATGGTGTTGCTGAAGACGCATACAAAAATAATGATGTTATTAAGCCAGATTCAAGCGCAATAGGATTAATAAATAATAATTCACTCACTTCGTGAGAAGATAAAATAGAAGCAGTTAAGATTGCAATTAAGAACAAGCAAAACGTTTATGAATTAAAAGACACAGACCTTGCTTATATTGCACCTGATAAGTTTTAAATAAAAACGACCCTAGAGAAGGCCGTTTTTTCGTTATTATTATTTCTTTTCTTTATGTGGAGTGTGTTTATTGCATTTTGAGCAATATTTACTCATTTCAAGTTTATCAGGTGTATTTTTTTTGTTCTTTTTGCTAATGTAATTTTCCATTTTGCAAACTGTACATACTAATGTTAAGCCTTCTCTTGCCATGATTACTCCTTTCGTATTGTTTTTATAAAGCTTTCAAAAATCTTTTCTATTATATAATAAAGCTTTTCAATTTTAACATTTATTATTTATTATTATTCATTTTTTCTTCAATTTTTAAAAGGTTGTTAATAGCTTTTCTAACGCTATCAAAAGCGGCAGCTCTTGTTGTGGCGGTGATATTAGCAATATCAGCATATGATTGATCTTCAATAAAATAAAGTTGAAAAGCTTGCGATTGTGATTCAGTTAAAAAGGATTTATATTTTTCAAATAGTTCACAATAGTATTCAACTTTTTCTATATCATCTTTAATATTATTAGTTTTTGCCATCTTGATTTTCCATTAAATCTTTTGTCATTTGATAAATAAAATTATCTAAATCAAATTCTTGCAAATCATCAACTGCTTCACCTAGACCAATGTATTTTACATTGATGCCAAATTCATCTTTAATAGAAAGAATTATACCACCCTTAGAAGTTCCATCCATTTTAGTTAGAATAATACCCGTTGGTTTAGCAACTTCGCTAAAGCTTTTAGCTTGGCTAATACCATTTTGTCCAGTAGTTGCATCAATAACTAATAGACATTCTTGTGGGGCATCTTCTTGGAAACGATGAATAATGCCGTACATTTTTTCAAGCTCTTTCATCAAATTAATTTTATTTTGCAATCTACCTGCAGTATCAACTAAAAGTAAATCATATTTTTCTTTTTTAGCTTTTTCTAAAGCTTGATATAAAACACTAGCAGGATCAGCACCATCACGTTCAGATTTAACAATATCAGCGCCTACGCGTCCAGCTCAAACTTCAAGTTGACTTACAGCACCTGCTCTAAAAGTATCGCAGGCTGCTATTAAAACTTTTTTGCCTTCTTTAATATATTTATAGGCTATTTTGGCAATTGATGTTGTTTTTCCGCAACCATTAACTCCAATAAAAATATAAACATTTAATTGATTATCTTTATAGTTTAAAGTTGTATCAACAACACTCTTGTTTGTATAGATAACAAACATTTGATCTGCTACTAATTCTCCTATATCTTTAGTTTCAGTTAAACCTCTAGCTCTAACTTCATTTTTGATATGTGTAATAATTGCATAAACTAATTTTGCTGAAATATCTGACATAATTAAAATTTCTTCAAGTTCGTCGAAAAATTCTTCATTAATTTGTTTATGTTTGTTTTGTAAATTAAAAATTTTTGTACCTAATGAACTTGATTTACTTAAACCAGCTTCGTATTTTTCAAGCTTTTGGCTTTCAATTAAAGCTTGTTCTTCTTTCTTTGCTATTTCAGCTTCTTTTTGTTCTTTATTCTTTTTGCGATGAAAAAGTTTTTCTCTTAAATAACTAAAAAATCCCATGATTAAATTGTATTATATATGATATTGAATATGAATATTTATTTTTATAAGTAGCAATGTAATATTTACACTTAATATCATTTTTTACTAATAGCACTATAAACTAGTGTTATTAGTCCTGTTATATCCCATATGCAATTGATTCCACATTTTAGATTATTAATATATTTGTCTCATAAATTAATCTAGAATTATATTAAGGGCATATTTTTCGAAATAATGTCCTAAAAATTTAATTTACTAGACTTAAGAGTTTAGGAGGAAAGCAAAAATGAATAGAAAGATGTTTATTAGGCTTGGCACAGCCGTAGCCACTATTATTCCATTCGTAGGTCTTGCAGGTTCATGCAAACACGACGAATCAAAAGAAACAACTGTTAACTTAGAAGAAGAATTAAAGAAAGTTACTGCAGATGTTAAAGACAAAAACAAGCATGCTTCTGAAGTAAAAGATACTGATATAACTATTGATAGTTCTAAGATAACAAATAAGGATATCAAGGTAACGGCTAAAGTCATAAAAGCCGAAAGCACAGCTGTTGAAGTTGAACTTACTGCAACTTACAAAAATGAAACAAAAACAAGAACAATTAAAATTGATGGCTTCAAAGCTAATACAATTAATTTTAAACCTGAATTAGATAAAATAACTGGAGCAGACGTTGTTGGTAAAGAAAACAAGTTTGCTAAAGATGTTCAAGAAGGCGAAGTTAATCTAACTATTAACCCCGCATTATCAGCTGGTTTTGAAAAATCAATTGCGCTTCATCCAAATGATACAAAACTTGAAGTAACAGTTACTTTAACTAAAGATGGCGAACATGAAAGCAAAACTCTTACTATTGAAGGTTTTAAAAAACTTGATTATACTGAAGAAGAATTAGCTGCTAAAGCTAAAGAAATAGGCGCTATTTTTGAAGCTTATGATAAAAGCAACGTAGATACGTTCGGAAAAAATGACACTGAACTAGTTTTATTCTCTCCAACAAAAGATGAAGCAACTAAAATTGTTAAAAACATTGATGCAACAATTGCTAAACTTCAAGCTTTTGTTAAAGATATTGAAGGTAGATCAAATACCAAAGATTTAATGGTTTGAGCAGATGCAGCTATCTATGACTACAACATAGCTAAAGATAACTACTCATCAGATTTACGTTTATTATTCCCAGCATTTAATTGAGGAGCTTCATCTGCATTTATCTTAGATGGTTTTGTAGCTGCCTACATGGGTATATCAAACAAAGAACAAGCTCAAAGATGGTTAAATACTTTAAAAGAAGCAATTACAGAAAAAGTAGTTCCTTCAAAAGTATTTATTAAAGACACAGTTAAATCAATTCTTTTAGGCTTCTACAAGGATAAACTAGATGCTTTTGCAGAGGATGCAAATAAAACCGAAATTACTGTAAAAGATTTAATAGGTTTAGATCCTAAGAAACAAGAATCAGAATATAAAGTCCAAGATTGAATTGACAAATTCTACACAGAATATGCAACAACTTACTATAAAGCTTCTGCATTTGGTGTAGGTGAAAATCTCCCTGAATTAAAACTTACAAAGACTCAAACTATTAAAGAAGAAAAAAGTATTGTAGCAACTAAAAAAGATAATTCAATCGTTACACTTTATGGTTTAGGTAAAACTGATAAAGACCTTAACCAAGAAAATGCCGGTCTTGGATTTATTCCAGATAAAGGTCAAGCAATTTACAAAGTTCTTTTGAAGATGCAAACAACTTCAGATTATACACCTCAACAAATTTATGAAGAAGGATATAGCACAACAGTTTCTTCAGCTAAAAACACTGAAGCTGTAGCAAAGAAAATTGCTGATTTAATTACAGGCACACCTAATGGTGAATGAAAAGAAACATTCAAATATGACGAAGATGGTTTAGAAGAAAAAGAAGCTGCTGATGTTACATTAGTAATTAGAGATGCTTCAGGTAATGTTAACCTTGAAAACTTCTACAAATGACTAAACCAAGAAGATTTCTTCTTTGGTAGAGAAGATAGTTCATACTATACAGACACAATTAAAAATGCTTTAAAAGCTACTATCTTAAAAGGCAATGACGGTGTTAACCCAGATCCTAACTTTGTTAAAAAAGATGAAAAAGCTGTTGATGATTTAACCAAAAAAGGTTACGACGTTTTAATTGATCCAGCTAACAAAGACAAAAAATATGGTTCAATTACAAATGAACAATTCTACTATGGTGCATTAACTTCATATGTAGCTTACGACCAATTCAAGAGAAGAACATTTGAATATGGTAGAGAATTCTTCAAAACAAAGGTTCCATCATATGGTGTTCAAACTTATGGATATTCAGTAAGAGAACAAGAAGGTGTTGGTTCAGAAAACCCTAATGAAATGAAATTCACATTCAATGCTGACCCTTACTACTCATTGCAAAAATGGTCAGTAACATCATTTGCTAACCACGAAAGCATGATGGGTCACCACAATCAATTATGTGTAAACAACTGATACAAGACTGAGATTGAAGGTGTAAAATCTCCATTAAACTTGGATTACAATTCATACATTGAAGGTTGAGCATTGTTTATGGAATGATTTGGTATTGAAGCCGGTTTCTACGGAACTCCAAATTATGCTTCTAATAACTTATACGACATGCCAATTGATTTTAGCAAAGCTAAAGGAATTACAAGCTTCTACAAAGGTGAAGCAACATTAACTAAAGAAATGATTGACGAAATCAAAGGTCTTCACAACGGCGTTTATTGAGCAAAAGTTGATTCAAAAGGTAAATATACTTCTGATGAACAACTTCATGCTAAAAAAGCTATCGAATTATGTAACATGCTCCAATACATCGGTGCTTTAAACGAAGCTCAATTACGTAACATGCGTTTAGCAATTGATACAGCTTACCATGGTGGAAACTTATCTGGTGAAGCTGACTTAAAGAACGGTGCATCAATTAATCAAGCTCGTGCATTTATGAAGAAATACTCAGCATTAGGTGCTGGTGACATTAGCTCAGAATCTGTAAGATACCACAACTATGTTGGACAAGCAACCTCATATAACTCAGGTAAAAAAGTATTCATGGAACTATATACTAAAGTTCGTGAAAAACTAGGAAAATCTAGAGAACAATTTGTTAACGAAAAAACAGATATTCA
Organism: uncultured Mycoplasma sp.; assembly: GCA_946998935.1. Lineage (GTDB taxonomy): Bacteria > Bacillota_I > Bacilli_A > Mycoplasmatales > Metamycoplasmataceae > Mycoplasmopsis. The sequence continues at coordinate 5,912 of CAMQBE010000007.1, forward strand.
AACTATGTTTGATGTATTTCTTAGATATGGTACCCTCCCAATGGAAACTGTAGTAAAAGCTACATCAACTCAATTTGGTCTTAAATAGTTAGCAATAAATGATATTTAAAAAGGTAACGGCAACGCTACCTTTTTAAAATTCTTTATGTGTTTAAATTATCATTTAATAGTTGTTATAAAAACTTGAGGGAATAAAATGCTTAAAAGTTTTCTACCTTGGATAGCTTTAACAACTCATTCATTGTAAATAATGTTATTATTAGTTTCTAAATAGTTAACTTTATCTATTTTAGATTTCATATCAATAAAGTATGAATAAGCTTGAATATTTGCTAGTGTTATTCCACCTACTTCTTTAGCAATTTTGGCTGCAATTGCATTTTGTTTAATATCTTCATCTGAGTTTAAATGAGTTTTTAGAGTATTATCACTAACCATGACATCAAACTTAGATAAGTTTTGTTTAACTGCTAAATCATAGAAATTAGCATACATTTCTTGTTTATATAATTTTTTAATATCACTTGCTATATTTTTAGGCAATTGATTATAAGTAACGTTTTCAAGAAGGCGCGCAATTTCATCTTGTTTTTGTAAACTAAGAGGGCTTGGATTAAATGCATAATCAACTTTTAATAAAGGAATTAAATCTAAATCTTTTTTATCAAAATATTCAATGCTGATTACAAAATAAAAACTTTCTAGGTTAACTTTCCCTTTAGCTACTTTAACATCATAATTAACGAATGGCCCGTATTTAGCTTCATATTCCATTTTCTTTTCTAATACTTCTTTGAATTGTTGATTTAGAACTAATGTCGCTGCTCTTGAGATAATTTCGTCATCCTTTAAATTGCTATTTGTTGATCTTACTTGGTTAATAATGTTGTTTCATTCGTTATCTGAAAATTTATTTTCCAATTCAATAAAATTTGATTTAAGAGTAACCATATTTTCTCCTTTTTCTGTTTTCTTATAAATATTGCAATTTCTATTATACTAATCAAACTTTATTTTGATACTATAATGCATTTTTCACTATTTTATAAGTTTTTCTATGTTCTATACAAGGGCCATATATTTTTAAAGCCTTAGTATGCATTTTTGTGCAATAACCTTTATGTTTTTTAAAACCATACTGAGGATATTTTTTATCTAATTCAAGCATAATATGATCACGTGTTACCTTAGCTAATATTGAAGCACATGCAACATTAAAACTTATACTATCGCCTTTTACTAAATTAATTTGCTTATAGTCTTTTACATCAATTTTTTCAAAATCTGTGATGATTAATTCAGGTTTATTTTGCAATGCTATAATACATTTCTTCATACCATATCTAGAAGCTTGTTTTGGATTTAATTCATCAACTTTTTTAGCAGGTATTATTTCAATAATATATTCAATTGCATAGTTAATAATTTCTTTATAAAGTTTTTCTCTAGTTGGCTCACTTAATTTTTTAGAATCGTTAACTTCTTCGTTAATATATTCATTTGGCATGATAACACAAGCTACGACTAAAGGGCCAGCACAGCAACCTCTACCTGCTTCATCTAACCCCGCAATAATTTTTAATTTAGGATAATTATCTTTTTCATAATGTAACATAGTTTTATTATAGATTAATAAAAAAGATTAGTCTCCCAATCTTAATTATTTTCCTAAAATAGATTGTATTTTATCCTTAGTTGGTTCATTAACTAAATAAGTTCCCGCAACACATGCGTCAGCTCCAGCTTCAAAGGCTTGTGGACCAGTAATGTTGTTTATTCCACCATCAACTTGAATTAAATATTTATATTGATGTGCTTTTCTAATTTTGTTTAATTCTTTAATTTTATCTAAAGCATGTGGTATAAACTTTTGGCCACCTTTTCCAGGTTCTACTGACATAACTAAAACTAAATGTAAGTAAGGCAAAAACTTCTCTATTTCTTTAACTTCCGTAGCAGGTTTAATAGCTAAACCTGTGCAATAAGTATTATTTTCATCTTTCAAAAACTTTAATAATTCTTTTTCATTTACAGCTTCATAATGAATAGTGATTACATCTACATGATGATCAAGTTGTTCAAAATAATTAAAAGGATTTTCTACCATTAAGTGAGCGTCTTTAAAATGTTTTTTACCTTTTAAAGCGATGTTTTCAATTTCACTAATTTCAATAGCTGTGTTAGGCACAAACTTTCCATCCATAACATCATAGTGTATTCATTTAATGCCATTATCTATTAAAGTATTTGCTAAGGCTAAACGTTTGTCCTTGTCCACATTTAATAATGAAGGGGTAACAAACATTTCTCTATTTTTGTTTTTATTCATCCTTGACCTCTTTCAATAATTTCAAGTAGTTATTATATCTAAAACTTGGTATTGTTTTATCTTTTACATGCATTTTAATATTGCAATAATTTTCTGGTTCGTTTTCATGGTAACAAGTTTTAAATTTACATTGTTTAGCTAATTCTCTAAATTGTTTAAAACTTGTTGCTAATTCAGCTTTAGTCATTTTTAGATCTAATGAACTAAAGCCCGGCGTATCAATTATTTCTCCTTCAAAAACAGGAATTATTTGAACAATTCTTGTGGTGTGTTTTCCTCTTTGAGCATTTTTGGCTATTTCTTGCGTAGCAAAATTATTGTTAGTTATTTTATTAATAATTGTTGTTTTACCTACACCAGATTGACCCATAAATACACAAGTTTTATTTTTGAATATTTCTTGTATATTTTTTACTCATTTATCTGTTGTATAGTCAATTTCGCAAACTTTATAACCTAATTTTTTATATTCTTCAGCTCATTGTGATTTTTCTAAGTCGTACTTAGTTATAAAGATAATAGGTTCAATATTTTTGCTTTCAATAAAAGCTAAATATTTGTCGACTAGATAACTTTGAAAATCTGGATTTTTGCTTGACATAACAACAATAATATGATCTATATTTGCAACTTTTGGGCGAATAAATTCATTTTTTCTTTCTTCAATTTTATTAATATATTGGCCTTCAATAAATTCAACATTATCGCCGACAAGTGGCGTTATTTCTTTATGTCGAAAAACTCCTGCAGCGGGCAAGATGTGTTCTATGTTTTGTTTATCTCTAATGTAGTATTTACCAGAGTTAATTGAATATATTTTTCCTTTCAATTTTTCTCCTAATGTACATATACCGCAATTAAAGTTATTCCAATAACAAAGATTAATAAGATGATTGTAATCATTGGTATCAAAAATTTTTTGCTATTCAAAATATCGTGAGCAGTTTTTTTAGGTTTAACTTTTCTGATGTCAAGAGGTTTTTCATAAATTCTTTTAGTGTCTAAACAAGTATTTAAATCATTACGCATTTCTCACATGCTTGCATAACGTTTCATTGGATCTTTAGCTGTTGCTTTTGTTATAACATTAGCTAAAGCTTGAGGTGCTTCAATCATGTTCATAATATTAGGAACTGCATGAGTACGTTGCATTTTTAACGTTTCATGAGCTTCTCTACCCTTGATTGGGTATGTTCCAGTAAGCAATTCAAATAATAGAATTCCAAGAGCATAAATATCTGAACGTGCAGAAGGTTGAGCATTAGTAACGCATAGTTCTGGAGCCATGTAGTAAACTGAACCAACAACTTTAGAAGCTTGAGTTAAACGTTGACTATCTTCTCCTAAAGCTAAACCAAAATCGATAATTTTGACGTTTCTGTCTTTAGTAACCATTATGTTGTTACTTTTGATATCACGGTGGATAATATTGCAATTATGTAGTTCGGCTATCCCTTCAGCAATTTGCTTTGTATAATAAACTGCTGTTTTAGGTATAAATTTTCCATTTTTCTTTAACAAGTCTCTTAAGTTTGTGCCATCAACATATTCCATAACTAAATATTGTTCACGGTTGTCCATGTATGAGTCAATGTAAGCTGCTATTCTTTGAGATCTAATTTTTTTATAAACCTCAATTTCTTGTTTAAAGCGCTTACGATTAATTTCTGCGTCGTTATCATTTTTAACAACACAATACTTAAGTGCATAAACAATGTTGCTATTTTTAGGTGCATCTAGAGGTTGAACTTTATATACTTCAGAAAAACCGCCTTCGCCAATACGAGCTATAATTCTGTATTTTCTATAAACATTACTTGTAGAACTAATTGCCATTTTTTACCTCCATACCCCTTTGTTATCTAAAGTGACTATACCAGCTGAACAGTTGTCACTTGAACGGTTATCCATTGCAGTATGAACTAAATCGCTAGCGATTTCTTCTGCAGTTTTATTTTGTTTTAAAATCATTTCCATTGCTGGTTTTTCAATGAAATCATGCACTCCATCACTTGTCACTAATAAACAAAACACATTGTGATATGAGTTTTCTAAATTAAAGACTTCAATCTTGGTATTTTTAGTAGGGCCTAAGCAAGAAGTTAATGAAGCTTGGTATTTTTGTCTCATAGCTAAAACAGGGTCCATGTGTTCTTCATAAATGTATTTGTTTAACATATTGTGGTCAATTGAAATTTGTTTTAATTCACCCAAAGTTGTTAAAGCATAAGTTCGTGAATCGCCGATGTTAAAAACTAAAATAATGTTTCTTTTTGGATTAATCAAAGCAGCTGTAACAGTAGTGCCCATGTCCAACATTGCTTCATCGCCATTAGTAGCATTAACCATTTCTTTTCTAGCGAGGTTAATAGTGTCTCCGAATCATTTAACGTAGTCTTTTAAAGGAGCTTCACCTTCTGGGAAGTTCTTTTTTATACATTTATCAAAAGTATTTATGGTTGTACTTGAGGCTAATGCTCCGCCGGGGTGTCCACCCATACCATCGCAAAGAATTAATAAAGTGAAGTCATCTTTAATTAAAATATTCACTCTATCTTGATTTTCCAACCTAACTATACCCACGTCACTAGATTTTCCGTATTCCATTATTTTGCACCGTATTCTTTCATTAATATGTCTCTAATTTCTTTGGCTGCTCTTTCTGGCACATCATTAATTACGTGGTATTTAAAAAGATTTGCATCTTTTAATTCGTCTTGTGCTTTAGCGAGTCTTAAAGCCATTGTTTTATCTGTTTCACTATTGCGATTAATAATTCTTGATTTTAAATCATCGATAGTAGGTGGCATAAGAAAAATAGTAATTATTCTAAAAGCATTGCGCTTTTGGGGATCATCTAAAATTTCTTTTGTACCATTGGTTTCAATTTCTAAAAAAGGAATTTTACCTAAATCATGAATACGTTTAATTTCACTTAGGGGAGTGCCATAATAGTTTTCAAAATGATGGTCATATTCCAATAATTGATTTTCTTTTATCATTTTTTCAAACTCTTTTTTTGTTTTGAAATAATAATGGACACCATCTATTTCGCCTTCACGAGGTTTACGAGTAGTTGCAGAAACTGAGAAAGCAAGCTTTAATTCAGGGTATTGAAAAAGGATTTTTTCAACAGTACCCTTACCTACTCCACTTGGGCCAACGAATATAATAATTGGGTCTAACTCTTTTTTAGTTGTATTCATAATATTATGTATTATATATTTTTAGAATGATTTTAAGATTAAAATTTTATTAGTCAAACTTAAATTTAGATGATTTAGTCAAAAATGTTTTGTTTGTTTTAATTAAGTATTAATTTTTAAACAAAAATTAAAAAAGAACCAAAGT
>CAMQBE010000008.1 GCA_946998935.1 uncultured Mycoplasma sp.
TATAGGAAAAATTTAACCTGTTAAAATTTATGAAAATAAACTATTTATATTTGGCCAAATATATTTACTAGCTATACCAATAATTATTTTTGTAATTACATTTCTATTTTTATATTAAAATTGAGATATTAAATACGCGCTATGTAAAAAAATAAGGAGACCTCATGGCAGATAATAAAAAAACTATTACAGTAGATTCTAAAAAACAAGAAATCAAAAAAGAAATTCATTTAGTTGGCAAAGAATGAAAAGACTTATGCTCACAAGCTAAAAAAGAAATAGCTAAAACTTTAAAAGTTGATGGCTATCGTCCTGGTCATATACCTGAAAATATTGTTAACCAAAAAGTTTCAATCGCAGATATTGTTTCTAAGGTTATTGAATTAAAAAATCACGATTGGACAAAAGAAGCCTTTGATGAAGCTAAGAAAGAAAACAAAAATACTTTACCAGTGCCTCATTTAGAAATCAACGCTTTTAGTGAAGATGAATTTAGCGGTGCAATCGTATTCCCATTATCAAATGATTTAAGTAAGTTAGATTTCAAAAAATTAGGTATTAAATATTCTGAAGTTAAACCAACTGATAAAGATGTTGAAGAAATGATTCAAAAAACTTTGGAACAACAAGCATTATTATTACCTTTAAAAGACAATGAAAAAACACAAAATGGCGACACAGTTAAAATCAATTACAAAGGATTTATTGGTGATGAACCTTTTGAAGGCGGGGAAGCTAATAATTACGATCTTAAATTAGGCTCAATGACTTTTATCGAAGGTTTTGAAGAACAATTAATGGACAAAAAAACTGGCTGAAAAGGTGAAATTAATGTTAATTTCCCTAAGAATTATGGTGTAACTAAATTAGCTAACAAAAAAGCTACTTTTGAAGTAGAAATTGTTGAGGCGAAAAGACCTGAAAAAGTTGAATTAACAGAAGACAAATTAAACTTATTTAGAGCTTATGGTGTTAAAACTGTTAAAGAATTAAAAGCTAACTTAGCTCTTAAAAATAAATATTCTAAATTACTTGAAGGTATGGAAAACTTCTTAGATGACGTTATTTCTAAAGCTTATGAAAAGAATGATTTTGAAGTTAATGATGTATTTTTGGAAGAAAGAATCAAAAACTCAAAACAAAAAGTTATTGACAATTTAAAGCAAAACAAAATTAAATACAATGAATATCTTCAATTGTTAGGTCAAACTGACGAACAATTTATGAAAGTTATTAAAGAAACAGAAGCCAAAGAAGCTAAAAGAGGATTTATTATTAATGAATTAGTTTCAAGATACAAAGAAGCTGTTAAATTAAATGATGATGATATTAATTTCTTCAAAAACGCAATGGGACTAACATTAGGATTCCCCTACTCAATTCTTGAACAATTCTTATTCAATAACAAGGAACAATTTGAAGAACGTTTACAACCTGAAATGAAAGATATTATTCTTAAAGAATTAATCCTTAAAGACTTAGATAAAGCTGGCTATGACAAGTACATTAAAGTTAAAAAAGAACTTGGCAAAGAAATAGAAACTGCTGTTAAAGCAATCAAAGCTTTCGAAGAAAAAGAAAAGAAAGAAAGCGAAGAAAAGATTAAAGCTGCTCAAGCAGATAAAAAAGATCAAGTAGAAAATAAAGAAGATAAAAACGAAACACCTAAAGCTAAAAAAGAATCTACTAAAAAAACTTCTAAATCTACTAAATAATCATTACAATAACGAAGCATTCATCCCGAATGCTTTTTTATTAAAACAAAAGACACCTACAAAGGTGCCTTCTTAATGGTCTTGTTAGAGATATGGTACATCGTGCAGGGATCGAACCTGTGACCCGAGGATTAAGAGTCCTCTGCTCTACCAGCTGAGCTAACGATGCAAATGCATAGTTATTATATATTAATTTAATAATCTTGCATAAAAATATTTAGCTTATTTACAAATTAAAAAAAATTACAAAATGCCCTACGCAATAGAGTATTTTGTAAAAATCACTAATAGCAAATACTATCGTTTTTGTTAATTAAAGGCGCCATAATACTATAGGTAAAATAGATAATAAACATGTTACCTCAAATCTTTATTGGACTCATTAAACAGTGGTTAAAAATAAATACAAAAATATCATTTTTATTGCTTGTAGTTAAGCTATCTGCTAAAGCTAAAACTGGCACGTTAATTAATTCAATAAATGCTGAGAAAACAACAATTGGAACAATAATTAAATAACGTTTTGGCCTCATCTTAAATCTTGCTATTCAAAGAAAAATAAGCATTGTTGCATAACCTGAAAGCATTAAAGCTAATAGACCTATGCGATTCTTAATAACACCTCTATTAATAATATCGTCGCTAATTTGGAAATATACAACTCAAGATACTAGTAAACAAATAGCAACTATTATTAATGTAGCAATAAGCAAGTTAACATTAAGCAATCTATTTTGCGATGTATTAGTTACCCTTATAGCTTTTCTTTGTTCATGTAAATAAATAATTTTATTTTCTAGTTTTATAACCTTTTTTGAATTAGGATTTTGAAGTTTTATTTTGTTTAATTTATCCATTAGAAGTTTTATTTTATATTCATAATAATTATCTCTATAACGCCCACCAAAATAGTATTTAAGTAACTTCATAAATATTCAACCTATAATACCTGAAACTACACCATCAACTACAGCCGCTAAAGTATAAAGTGGGTTGTATCAAGAGGGTAAAAACATAAATGATATTAAATCTGAAAGCAAGCCTACGAAACCACCCACAATAGGGCCAAAAATGAATCCGCTAATTTTAATGGGCAAACCTATAAAAGATATTTTATATGTAGGCAAAATAGCTATTGGCAAAAAACCAACAACAACAAATAAAAATACTACTGAAATAGCAATTAGAATACCAACAAATGATATTTTACGAATTGTCCATTTAGGGATTAGTGCTAAATCTTCATCTTCAGATACATTAAAATTTGTAGACATCTTTCCTCGAAATATTAATATTTTGAATTATATATAAATATCTATAATTAGCAATTTTTTTAATGATAAAATATAGTTAATTTTAATTATTTATGAAAGGATTTAATATGTCATTATTTACAAAAATAACTACAAAAAGATCTAAAGATGTTTTAATCAAAGGTCTTTGAAAAGAAGATAAAAAAATTGACATGGTTGTTGAAAAATTCGGCGTTGTTACAGAATTCTTAGACCAAAATGTTGCTTACGTTTATATGGGTGAAAAGAAAAAAGTTTGTTTCTATGGAATGAGCAAAGTATTTAAAGATATTGTTGCGAATGCTGGTAGAAACTATCAAATTGATCTATCAACTTTTGTTACAGGTTGCTTAAGCCAAGAAGATGTTGTTGAAGCATTTACTCGTTCATATTACTTTGAAAAAGGATGCATTTATTCAGCTAGAAAACATGAAGAAAAAGAATTTGATGTTGTTCCTTATTTAGAAAGTGTTTCAAAATTTGTTGAAGAAAGATTAAATAAAGCTATTATTGAAGCTGAAGCTACAAATTATGCTCGTAATTTACAAATGACACCTCCAAACATTTGCAATTCAGAATATTTAGCTGATTTAATTAAAAAAGATTTTGCTCAATACAAAAACCTTAAAGTTACGGTTTTAAATAAAAAAGAAATTGAAAAACTTGGTATGGGCTTATTACTTTCAGTTAACCGTGGTTCAGTATATGAAGCTAGAGTTGTTGTTATTGAATATAACGGCGATCCATCAAGCAAAGAAAAAACTGTTTATGTGGGTAAAGGTATCACATTTGATGCTGGTGGTTACAACATTAAAACTGGTAGAAATATGCTTGGTATGAAATTTGATATGTCTGGTTCAGTAATTGTTGCTTCAGCGCTTAAAGCTATTGCACAATTAAAACCTAAGAAAAATGTTGCTGCTATTATGTGTATCACAGATAACCGCCTTAATGGCGATGCCTCATTACCAGATTCAGTATGAACAGCAATGAATGGTAAAACTGTTGAAATCAACAACACAGATGCAGAAGGCCGTTTAGTAATGGCTGATGGATTGGTTTATGGAGCTAAAAAATTAAACGCAACACGTTTAATTGACGTTGCAACATTAACAGGTGCTATTCTTTCAGCTTTAGGACACACCTATTCAGGTATTTGAGCAACTACTGATAAAGCTTGAGATGAATTCAAACACGCTGCAGATTTATCACATGAATTAGTATGAAGAATGCCTTTAGATGAATCATTTGCTAAATTTATTAAGAACTCTAAAGTTGCTGACCTTAAAAACACTGACTTAACTGGTATGGGTGGTTCATGCTCAGCTGCTATGTTCTTAAAAGAATTCACCGAAGGCGTTGAATACATCCACTGCGATATTGCCGGAACAGGCGACATTGATGAAATGGCTCAAGGACCATTAGTAAAAACCTTAACCGAATTAGCTTTACACTAATATTCGCTTTAATAATAAAGTCCAACTGAATAAAATCTCTGGACTTTTTTATTGCTTAAAGGAGAAAAAAACTATGTACATGAAGCAAAATGATGGAGTGTTAGAAGTTATTACTGGGCCAATGTTTTCTGGTAAAACAGCTGAATTACTCAAAAGAATTAAAATCCTAGAAATAGCAGGTATTAAAACATTGGTTGTTAAACCAAAGTTTGACACAAGATTTTCAAAAACTGAATTAGTGAGCCGCACTGGTGCAAAAATAGATGCAGTTCCTATTGATAAAGCAACAGACATATTAAAACTTTGAGACCATAAATATAAAGCTGTAGCTATTGATGAGGTGAACTTTATTGATAATGGAATTATGGAAGTTATTGATACATTAGTTATGAATGGTGTAAGAGTTATTTGTTCAGGCCTAGAAATGGACTTCTTACGTAGACCTTTTGGTATTATGCCTAATGTTATAGCAGTAGCTGATGATGTACTAAAATTAAAAGCAGTTTGCGTAAAATGCAAATGCGCTGCAGGTTTTACTTTTAGAAAGATTTCTAATAATGAATTACATGTTCTAGGCGATAGCGAATATGAAGCTCGTTGCCGTTTGTGCCATATAAAAGGCGAAGCAGAAAAAGCTGCTAAATCAAGTAAGTAGTAGAATAACTAATTATTCTATATAGTAGATAAATAAGAAAGTTTACGACCACATTAAATCGTAAATTTTTTAATTAATTATTACTAATGATTTGAGCAAATTAAAATAACCTAACACTCCAATAATAGAAAGATACATACCTAAATAAATATTTACCTTGGTAGGTTTCTTCAATACCACAGTTATATGATTATTATCTACATAATCTTACGCATTTCTTAAAGTTGAAATTGTGGCTAAAACATTAAGCACAAACAAACAACAACCTATACACAATAATGGTAGCCATATACTTAAAGGAAATTGTTCAACTATGCCTATAGATAAAACAATTATTGTTGTGTACAACCACAATATATTATTCATTCAAATAGCATTTTTGATTCTTCTTTCAACTTTTTTTTCATATACTAATGATATAACTAAACATTTCTATAATTTAAAAAACCTCTAAAGATAACTTAGAGGTTAATATTTATAATATATGCAATCTATTCAGGGATTAATTTCATAGTTGCTAACAATGCATCACATTGATCATCAGATAGTTTTGCAACATCTTCTTTTGTGAGTTTTTTAACATTATATTTTGTGTGTAATTCTTCACCATATTTTTTATCAAGTTTTTGATATTTATCTCAAACTTCTTTTTGTTTCTTGCTTAAGTGTGTACATGCAACTGCACAAACTGGTAATGCAGCAACAGATAGTGTAGCTAAGCTACCATATAAAATTGTCTTTTTCATATCTATACTCCTTTACCTTCTAACGACTTGACAATATTTTAATATTTTTTAATTACAGATATAAATTGTGGAACATTTTAAATTTTTATTTTGCACACAAGCTAATTAAAAAATATGGCCATTATTAACCATATAATTTAGATTATTTTTTCAAATCACCTTCGCGATAAGGAATGACATGAATGTGTGTATGAAAGATTGATTGTTCAGCTTCTCTACCAGTATTAATAACAATTTTGAATCCTGGAATACCCTTATCCAAAACCATTTTTTTAGCTAATTTTCTAGCTACATTTATTAAATGAGCAGCGGTTTTATCATCAGCTTCGGTAATGTTTTTGCTTCTTTCACGAGGTACTACTAAAAAGTGTCCTGAATGAATTGGAAATTTGTCATAAAATGCTACACAATAGTCATCTTCGTAAAAAATATCTGCTGGTTCTTTACGTGCAATTATATCTAAAAATAATTGATCCATATTAACCTCTATTTCTTATCAGCATTATAGTCTTTGTCTTTAAATAATGCATCAAAGTCTTTACTTGCATCAGTAAATTTCAATTTGTAATCTTGTTTAGCAAAAGCTTTTAAAGCTGTTTCAGCTAAAGAAGAATCTTTAATATAGAAAATATAAGCTAGTTTATCAAGATTGTGTTCATATGGTGTTCCAACAAAAGTTAATAATCTAACTTTTTTAGTTTTCTTTTCATCATTAGGGTCTTTTAAATCAACTTCATCTTTAGCGCCAATTGGAGTAATTTGGTTTACGTAAACAACAACTTTATTGGTTGAAGTTTTATAAGGGTTATAACCTACTTTAGAGAAATTACTATCTTCTTCATTATTATGCAATTTGCGAATAATAGGGTCATAATAACCATAAATTTTATTAGCTTTTAAGTTTTTAATTGAATCATAATCTCAAGACAAATCATAGCTTGTAGCGTTAGTTTCAAAGCCACCGTAACCCTTTAATTTAGCTTGGTCAGCAATATCTGTTAACTTGTCAGTGTTTGGCATCATTTTTGATGAGCGTTCTTCTTCGATTAGTTTGTTAAATGAATCTGGGTCTTTGATAGTGCCTTGGCCAACAACAAAGAAAGAATCATCTTTGTCTTCTTCTTTAGATGATTTTCAAATTTGAACCATTTTCTTATTTAAAGCTTCTTCCATCAATAAATAATTTTTTCATTCATATTTTCTATTAGCGTTATCTTTAAAATCATCGCCTTTAATTTTCTTCAGCTTATCGAAAGTATCATTTTTGAAAAAGTACCATTTGATAAGAATCATTTCTTCGACTTTTTCTCTAATACCTGTGCCATCAGCTTTTCAATAAGTTTGAAAGGCATCGTCATCTGGATTCTTTAATTTATCAATAGAATCTAATTTGCCTATAATACCATCTTTACATCATGTATTTGCTTGTTTAGCAAAGTAATAAGGATCTTTGTTGATTTGTTCTTTAGCATATAAATCAAAAGCTTTTTTAGAGTCTTTATACAATTCTGAACCTTTATTCATGAATGTAGTTTTATAAATATCTGGATTTGAAATATCTAGACCATAAAGTGAAGAAATAACTAGAGTTCTATATTTACTTTCAACTTCTTTAACACGTGCTGCATTTTTTAAGAATTCATCTTGAGCTACTTTTTTATCTGAATCAATAGTTTTACCACAACTAACAACGGCTGCTGTTGGAAGAACTGCTAAAGGAGCTAAAGCACCAAAATTTAATAATTTTTTATTCATGTTTGTTCCTTTCTATTTGTATAGCTTGTTGAAGATAACATCGCTAGCAGTAAATTTATAATCTTCATTGTTGTTTACGAAGTAAACTTTGTTTAAATGCAATTCGAGATTTAAGTCTCTTTTAGATTCAGCTCTAGCTGAAAATCATTTATCTAATGTTGTAACTAAGTCTAAGCCTTTTTGAACTCTATCACTTGCGTATGCGTTATTGTTGTAATCAATCAATTGATTTATAACATCGTCTGTATAGTTAACATTTTTAACTATTTGACCGTTAGCATCTTTTGCATAGATGTTAACTTGCTTTTTCAAGTATTCTTTAAAACCATATGGGTCTGTGTTTTTATCTCCAAGCAAAATCTTATTTACATATGTTGAAGATGTTAAGTTTTTGTTAATTAAGTTAAGAGCGTTGTATCTTGAACCTACCATATCCTTAGCTTTTTTAGAAATAATGAAATCATTTTTAATCATGTTAATTAATTCTTTTTTAGTTTCTTCGTTATTAGCTTTAGCTAATGGAGCAGCGTTAAAGAGTAATATACCTTTTGATGTTAAATTAATGTAAGTATCAGCTGTTCCTTTAACTTTGTATAGTGTCCTGTATTGGCCTTCACTATTTTGGAATAATGCTTCAATTTTCTTTGTAACAAGTTTGTCAAACAATTCATCTGTTAATTTGTTTTTGTCTTTAAAGAAGTCTCTTACTTTTAAGCAGTAATCACCAATAACTTTTTGTTTTTCTTCTTTATTGCCAGTAACTTTAGCTGGATCAACATCAGCAATATTAACAGCTGGATCTGCCAAGAAATCTTTACGAATTTTTTCTAATTCACCGAATAAATCAATTTCTGGAATTACAGCTGGATGGCTTGCATCTCCAAGAATATCTTTCATAATAGCAAGACCTTCAACTGTTTCATCACTTGAATTCAATAATGATGTTAGTGATTGAATACCTTTAGAGCCTCAGTTAGATGTAACGTTTGATTCATCACTAGAGAATAATTGCAATACTTTGCTATATTTTAATGAATGAGCTGTTTGACCATTTGTTGCAACTTCAGTTGCATATTCACCAAATGGTTTAAAGAAGTCTTGAACTGTTTTAATTGAAGTTGTTGGTGTGTAAGCATCATCTTCAGCTGGATAGTAGAAGAATAATTTTCTGATTGCGTCACGGTCCACAGTTCAATCTGATAATTTACTTGTGTTAGATTTATCTACTGCTTTAGTAGGAGCAACACCTGGCAATAAGAATCTTGACATTATGTAATATTTATCGGTGTTTAAGAATTCATCAAAGAATCTATTCGCGCTCTTGTATTTATCATCAAATTTATTACCTGAAAAAACGTAACTTTCTGTTTCTAATGCCATACTATCTTCATCAACTACAAAGTAGTTAACACCGTTTTGATATCATCCATCAAAAACTTTTTCTCCTTTAGAGAAGATTTTGTTTGCACCATCATAAATAGGAGCATTTGCCACTCTTTCTCTTAATTTCTTTCTATCAGGGGTAACAAGTCTAAAACTACGTAAAGCATCTTTGGTGATTTCGCCTAAGATTTTATAATCAACTGCTTCATCAACTGTTTTTGCGCCATTGTAAGTTTTAATTAAATAACTTGTAAACTCGGCTTCTCAGTTTGAAGTACCATAACTTTTCTTGAAGTATTCTTTTTCGTCTAATAATTTATTTTTAATTATTTCTTTTCTTTCGCTAATAGTTTTTAGAGCAATAGTTTCATCTTTTTTACCATTATCATCAGGTGTTAAAGATGAGTTCCAAATGTTTTGATAAAGCTTAGAACCTTCTACTTCTTTACCATACAAGTAAAATATTGCTCAACGATGAAGTTGTTCAAGTAATTTAGCTGGTTTTTCTGCGTCATTTTTAAGATCGCTATTTTTTAAATCCTTATATCTGATTTCTACAGTTTTGCTTTTGTCGTTAGGGTCAGTAAATGAAAACATAACAGTATCATCACTGAATGGGTCTTTATAAGTTACTTTTGTACTATTAACAACAAGTGGAACTGTAATACCTGTAACAATAGCCGCAGTTAAAAGCGAACCAACAACAGCTATTTTTCAACTTGTCTTTTTCTTAGCTTTTTTAGGTTTTTGATTTTCTTCTTGCTCTTGATTTTTCTTAGTTAGGCGTTCAAAGAATGATTCTTTTCTTTTTTTAGACATCTTGTCTCCTCCTATTGATATTAAATATAATTATCAAATCTACAAATATAGTTATTATTATATATTAAAGTTAAAAATATTTGTCTATGCTAAATAAGAGTTTTTTAAATGAACTTAAATGTTTATAATTTATTCAATTATGAACGGCCAATCAATTAGCGAAACTTGAGAGACTTTAGAAGATATTTTAGATGAACAAAACATCATATATTCTATTAGTCCTATTACATATGAATTTTCCAAAAAGCACAAGAACATAGACAATTTGGAAAATTTTCGTCTTTCAATTTACTACAAAGATTATATGAATTTAATGAGCTATTATCCTACCATGTTCAAAGATAATGAAGATAATAATTATAAAGATTTAGCTCCTTATTTTGTTTTAAAAAATCATAGAATTTATTTTGATCTAATTGTTCCTACTAATGAAAATAAAATAGAAGAAGCTTATAAATTTAAAAATAAAAAAGTACTTTTATATTGAGGCAAAGGACACTCAAGTTTGTTCATTAAGCTATGTGCTTTCAAAACAAAGAAGCCAAATATACAAGAATTAATTAAACAATTTTATGAACCGACATATTTGAAATTTATAGTGCTTTCTTCAAGATTAAAAGATTTTAGAGTTTATGATAATTTAAACTATAATGATATGAAAACCACTATTTTAAATAAAAAAGAATTCAAATACTTTTCAGCTTTTGGTAATACACAAGATAACAAAAAAAGAGACTAGCGAAAATCTCTTTTTTAATTTTTAATTAAACAATTTAATTTGATCAGGTGGAGTTGGATGTTCATTAACTTGAACTTTTTCAATATGTCCGTTAACAACATGAATAACTCTATCAGCCATAGCAGCCATAACTGGGTTATGACTAACCATAACAACAGTTGCGCCCGTTTCTTTATTAATACGATAAAGCATGTCAAGAACTACTTTTGTTGTTTCTTCATCAAGAGCGCCAGTTTGTTCATCAGCCA
>CAMQBE010000009.1 GCA_946998935.1 uncultured Mycoplasma sp.
CTGATTTTGGAGTTGGATATCACGACAAAAAATGAACGCTTGATTTGACCCGTCTGGAAACTTTATGAGTATTGATTTACCAAGCAATTTAGGTAACCCAGATAAAGTTATTAAAGCTGTTACAGATGATATTATTAAAGATACATATTCAGCTTATTGAGTATTCTCATTTGCAACAACACCTCCATATTTCTGTTAATAAGAGTTTAAATGCCTGATGGCATTTTTTCTTTTTTAACTATGTAGTAGCGATAATAAGAAAAAAATGACATAGAAACTTTTGGCATTTAGAAGCAAAATAAATAGCAAGGGAAAGAATACTAAAAACTTATTATTAATAATATTTTTAAGATTAAATTTATTTAATTATATAGGCATGAATTTTTACACTTCATATATAATTAGTTCATTATGGCAGGATTTTGAAGAAAAGTTGACGACTTTTTCAAAAGGATTTTTACTCCAAAAAACTGAAAAAGATGGTCTTTATTATCTCTAATTACAGCTGGTACAGTTGCCGGAATTACTTGCGGTAGCTATTATTACATTTCTAAAAATGTTAATAGATCTGTTGAATATGGTGGTGGGGCTGAAGTTTTAGTTAAAATTAACAAAGACGATAAAAGCAAACCTACCGAAGCATTTACAAGGTCAGTTGCCCACTCTCTTGAAAATCGTTTAACAGGCGGTACATCAATGACAGGTACTATGGCTACTGTTGAAGGTACTGATAGAATTCGTATAACTAAAAACGGCAATATGAGTGATGAAAGCTTCAAAGCACTTGAATCATTAATTAAAACTAAGCCAGCTTTGGTTTTAACTGACGAAAATATGCATCCACTTTTCTATAACAATGTGTTTGTTCAAGATATAGATAGTATTGATTATGATAATATTGCTAAATATGCTCCACCACTTTTACCTGATGGTGCTTCAGCAAATTTTAATCCTTCATTTGGGAGATATTCAGTTTCAGCTAAATTAAATGGTTCTGAAGCAGAAGCTCAATGATCAAAAGCAACTGAATATCTTGCTAAAACCGGTAAATCAGTTTTAATGTGATTAAATCTAGACCAACTTTATAAAATAGCACTTGAGGATAAAATCGGATGAGAAAAATCTAAACATAATTTATACAACTTTGTCTGAGTTAATGAAACTCCACCTTCATATCAAAGCCGTCAAAAATCAATCATGAAATCCCACTCAGTTAATGCTAAAAACTATCTTATTAGTGTAGCAAGCGTTAGAGAAGCTTTACATGGTTCATCATTCTCAATTAATGGTAATTTCACTGAAAATGAAGCCAAAACATTAGCTGAAAATATCAACTTTGGTTCATCTAAATATTCTTTTGAAACATTACTTTCAACTTATGTTAAACCTGATAAATTATCTAACTCATTCGAAAAAGCTTTAATCGCAGGATTAGTAGCTTTCTGCGTAATAGCAGCCTTTATGCTAGTTAACTACGGCTTATTAGGTGCTTTAAGTACTATTTCTATTGCATTATATATTTTCTTAACCTTGTTGATGTTCACCGTTCTGCGTGGGGAATATTCACCAGTTACAATAGCTGCTTTAGTTATTGGTATAGGTATTTCTGTTGATGCTAACATTATTACTTTTGAGCGTCTGAAGAATGAAATATATTCGGGTGAAAAGCTGAAGAAAGCCTTTAAAAATGCTAACCGGATGTCGCTTTCTTCAATAGTTGACGCTAACTTAACAACTTTAATTGTTTCATTTATCTTGTTCTATTTTGGCATTAGAACAGTTAAGAGCTTTAGTATTTCTTTAGTTCTTTCAGTTATTTTCACCTTGTTTGTTATGCTTCTTTATACAAGGATGATGGCGACATTATTAATTAACACTGGTGCTTTTGATAACCATTTAGGTTGGTTAGGTATAAGAACTAAGAAAATTAATAATCTTAACATGAATGCAAAATTCAGAAAATTTGATTATGTTAAGAATGCCCGTTGATTTGCTTTAGGTTCATTATTGTTTATTCTTATTGGATTAGCTGTATATATTACTTTTGCTATAATGGGTCATAGTGCATGAGCTGGTTTCAATCGTTCCATAGATTTCCAAGGTGGAACTAAGGTCTACATCAAAGGCCAAGGAACTGGAGATGATGCTTTCTTACCTTTAGACGTTAAAGACAGTATTATTCAATATCTTCATAATCCAAAAGTGGCTGAAAAATGAGGAATCGTTGACATAGATAAATATATTAAAGTTACTAGTTCAAACTATAAAAATACTGGTGTATTAAACTATGTTATCATGATTGAAACTCCTCAAGATTTAACATCTAAGAGCGAAATAATAACATCAATGTTAAAAGATAATTTCACTAATATTGAAGTTATACCTTATGGTATGTCTACGGTTGAAGCAAAAGGTTTAGTGAAAAATGCTTTACTATCTGTTTTAGCTTCATTTATTGGTATTATTCTTTATACCTTGGTAAGACTAAAATGAACTTATTCAATAGCTGCTATCGTAGGTTTAATACACGACGCTTTAATGACAATTGCTTTTATAGTAATGACAAGATTACAACTTTCACCAATTATCGTTGCTGCTGTGCTATCAATAGTTGCATTCTCAATTAACGATACAATTGTCGTCTTTGATAGAATTCGAGAAACAATTAGGAATGAACATTCAAGTCGTGATTTCTTAGATGCTAAAACTATTAAATCAATAGCAAATAAAGCAGTTGTCGACACTATTAAGCGTAGTATATTTACATCAATAACAACTATTGCTACAGTTTTAGTGTTATTAGCATTTGGTAATGCAACAGACTTTTCATTTAATATCATTATGATTTTCGGACTAGCAGTTGGTTCATATAGTTCAATATTCATTTGTACATGATTATGAGTTAAACTAGAAACCAAACGTCAACTTAAGATTAAGAAGCATATTGATGCTAAATATTGAGTAATGCCTGGCCCTGATGAACAAACCTTCCCAGGAATTAATGACTTTACTGCTTAGAATGAATTACGCTACGGCGTAATTTTTTTGATAAATTAATTTCATAATTTATTTATAATATTAATCCATCCATTTTTAAAGGAGGTTTAAATGTTTTATTTATTAAACAAAGAAAAAGGCATTTCATCATTTAAAGCTATCAATGATTTTGCACATAAAAATAATATAAACAAAATAGGTCATAGCGGTACATTAGATCCATTAGCAAGTGGTTTATTATTAGTCGCTACAGATGATGATACTAGAATGATTTCTTATATTAAACATACTAATAAAACATATCTAGCTACTATTATTTTTGGAGCTCAAACTGATACTTATGACGTTTTAGGCAAGAAAATAAACGCTTCAAAAAATAAAGTAAAAGAAAGTCAAATAGAAGATATTAAAAACTGGTTTTTAAAGCAAAAACAACAAGTTCCTCCTCTTTACAGTGCAAAGAAAATAAATGGCGTAAAAGGCTATGAACTAGCTAGAAAAGGTAAAACAGCTGAATTAAAGCCTATGCCAATAAATGTTTTTAATGCTAATATAAAATCATTTGATTACGAGAAACAAAAATTAGTTGTTGAACTAAAAGTTTCTTATGGTACTTATATTCGCTCATTAATAAACGATTTAGGTTTGTATTTAAAAACATATGCATATATGCTTGATTTGCAAAGAGGCGCAATAGGCGAATTAGAATTAAATACTTTAGGCAATAAAAAAGAATTAAAAATAGCTTGCAAAAAACTTTTTGATAGAAAGCAATTTTTAAGTTTTACTAAACAAGAAATGCATTATTTATTGACCTCCAAAACTGTAAATAAAAATGTGAAAGATGGTTTATATTTTGCACTAAATTTAGAAGGCTCAGAAGATAATCAAATTTGTGGAATAGTAATTGTTGATAAAAAAATAGTAAAAGTAAAAAAACTTTTTGGTAAAAGGATTGGTAATCAAAATGACTAAAGAAACATTAAAGTCATCAATAAAATTAGCTGCTTTTGATATTGACGGGACATTATTGCCTAATGGACAGCTAGAATTTAGCGACAATGTTTCAAATATGTTTAAAAAGCTTAAACAAGCTAATATAAAAAGCACTTTAGCAACCGCTAGAGAATTTATTACTATTGGTAACTTGATGAAAAAAACACCTGATCTAGATTATTTTATAGGAGGGAATGGTGCTTTTGTTTTTGATGTTCAAAATCAAAAACTTATCTATGAAAAAACAATTCCTTTAAGGGAATTAAAGCTTTTGTATGAATATTTTGGTAACGACCCAGATACTCAAGGTTTTGTTGCGATGGATGATCAATTAGTTTATCACTCGCCAACTATGGATACGCAAACTTGATTTTTTTATCCCCATCAAAATAAATTAAGACTAATGGATTTTGATAGTATTCGTTCAGACCATATTCACATTATTACTTTAATTTTTACTGATAAAGATAAAACTAATAAAGGTGCAGCTAAAGCTAAAGAAATAATAGAAAAATACAATTTGCATGTTGAAGCTAATAGTCAATGATCAAAAGGCTTATTTATTGTTCCTACAGGGGTTACTAAATCACACACTTTGCAATGATTGTGCAAATATTTAAATTTAGAACATTCAAAAAACTTAATTGCTTTTGGGGATAGTTCAAACGACTATGAAATGTTACGAGATGCTGCTTATGGTGTTGCTATGGAAAAAGCTAATAGCTGGCTAAAAGCAGTCGCTAAAGATGTTGCTCAAGATTGCGAATATGATGGTGTATGTGCTAAATTGGAAGACTTAGGTTTAATTAAATAGTTTATTTAGCCTGAGAGTCTTTATTTAATTAATATTGCTTTATAATTAATTCACTATGTCATTAGATGTTTATACATTAAAAAACCAACCTAAATTTGTTAAACCTATTTATATTTTAGGTTCTTTCGAATCGTTTCATATAGGTCATGCTTTATTATTAGCTAAAGCTCAAAAAATTAGAGCTCAAAATAATGGCGATATCGTTTTAGTTATTTTTAAAGACATCGAAAAAATGCATAAGTCTGATGGGCTAATTTTTAGTGATTATGAAAATAGATTACAAGAGATAGCTAATTTAAATATAAAAAATTGTATTTCCCTTATTTATAGTGAAATCAGCAGTTTTGAACCAGATAAATTTATTAATGAATTAACAAAAAATCAAGAAGATTTCACTATTGTATGTGGCGATGATTTTCACTACGGTTTCAAAGCTACTGGAGATGTTAAAACTTTAAAAAAACAATTAAATGATAAGGCAGTTATAGTGTCAGCTATGAAGTTACAAAACGGTCAAAAAGTATCTACAAATTTATTAAAAGAGTTTGTTGAATTCGGCGACATTAATTTAATAAATAAAATACTTTTATATTCATATAGTTTTAGCGCTGAGCTTAACATATCTGAAGATAAAATTAAGGTAATCAAGAATGCGAGATTGCTGCCTTTAAAACAAGGATTGTACTTAGCAAATATTGAAATAAATAAGTTTATTTATTATGCGATATTAAATGTTCATTTTGATACTTCTTATGAAATGGAGTTTATAGATTTTGAAGTCAATGAAGCAAAAAATCTAAAAGTAAGGTTTAAAGTTTTAGAATCAATTAGAACTTATCAAGAGAATGAAGAAGAAAATATTAAAGATGAAGATCGTAAATTTGCTAAAAAATATTTTTTACAACTATTAAAAAAATAATCAAAATGTTATTTACAAATAATTTTTAAATACTTTGCAAGTTTTATTTTTATGTTATTATTAATAAGCATTAATAACAATGCAATTTTATACTTGGTTATAATTGAACGGTTTATAACTAGGGTAAAACATATAAAAGGAAAGCAAAATATATGATTAGTAAAGAACAAAAAGCTAAGCTTGTTAGCAAATATGGCAAAAACGCAAAAGATACTGGGAATATTTTTGTGCAAATAGCCATTTTGACTGCAGAAATCGAAGATTTAAAACCTCACTTCGAAAAGAATCCTAAGGATAATCATTCACGTCGTGGATTCATTGCAAAAATCAACCAACGTCGTGTGTTACTTGAACACTTAAAAGACACTGACTTGCAAACTTACAACAAGGCTTTAAGTGAATTAAAAATTAGAAAATAATTTCTATATATCATTTTGAAGAATGCACAAACGTGCATTTTTTCATTGCATATTATTCAATATTAATATTAGCTTAATCATTTTGATATAATTTAACATAACAAGATAACAACAGTTCGAGCAGTAAAACAACTAGTTTTGCCTTTATTGGAGGACTTATTATGAAGCAATTAAGATTGAAAATTAACGATCCTATTGGTTTATATGGTAGACCAGCAAGTATTATCTCAGTTATAGCGTCCAAATCAAATTCGGATATTTCAATAACTAATTTAAGAACAAATGTAAAAGGTAATCTTAAATCAATCATGAGCATAATATCTCTTGGAATTAAAAAAGGTGATGAAGCTTTAGTTGTCATAAACGGAAAAGATGAAGAAGAAATGTTTATTGAGTTATCAAAAGCATTTAGAGAAAATTTAATAGTTGGATAAATTTATCCAGTAGAAAGTTAAAGTGAGTTTTTATAAATACCTATTGAAAAGAATATCATTAGCGTTTTTAGGTATTTTTATTACCATAACATTTAGCTATGTTATTCTTGCTATATTTATAAACTATGCAAATCAAAGTATTCTTAGTGGTTACTTTAATTTTCTACATAATATTTTTCATCATTTTGGCACTTTTAAAAATGATGAATTTAATAGTTTTAGTTCGCCTCTAGCGCTATTCTTTAATTATTATAAACATAGCGTGTTTTTAGTCGGCGTAACATTCTTTATTTCAATATTTTTAGGCTTCTTAATAGGTGTCTTTTTAGCTTATAAAAATAATACTTGGAGTGAAGTTTTACTTAATATCTTAATCTTTGTTTTTGCTGCTATACCTACTTTTATTATTGCCCCTTTAATGTTGATTTTCGCTGAATTTTGAGATTTACCTGTTAACTATATTGAGCCTTCAATTTTAGGTATTGGCTATACAGCTTTGAGTTTATTATTACCTATCATTCTATTATCATTGACTTCTATAGCTTATTTTGCAACTGTGACTAAAAATTCAATGATTGTAATATTAAAAAAAGATTATGTACAAACCTTAAAAGCTTGTGGACAAAGTGAACATAGTATTTTTTGAAAATGCATTTTCAAAAACTTAGTTATTTCATTATTAAACACTTTGACGCCTTTATTGATTTTAACTATAAGTTTTTCATTAATCATCGAAAGAATTTTTCAAATACCTGGGCAATCTCTAATATTGACAACAATGTTTTCAAAAGACGAATTAAATGTTATTATGGCTTTGATATTTTTTAAATCTTTAGTTTTATTTATTTTTGATTTAATTTGTGAAGTTTTACATGATGCCTTACAAGTTGATAATAAATTGAATTTATATTACACTATTAGAATACCTAATGCATATAAATTGCTTAGAAAGGCGGCTAAAGATGAATAATAACTTTAATACTCACGAAGAAGAAAAGATTGATAAATCTTCATTAACTTATTCTAAAAAACAACATTCTTATCAAGCTGGTATTGTTAATGAAAGTAGTTCTTTTAAGTTATATTGAAAAAGATTTTTTAGCAAATGAATTAACATTGTTTATGTAACATTATTTGCTTTATTATTGCTTTTTATCATCTTTTCGGCGCTCTTCTATAAGTATTCTCCTAATAAGCCAATTTTTGATTCTCAACTAGCAAGTAATTTACCAGATTATCTGCACAGTAGTCTAACTCGTAAATTTGCTTTTGACGATAAAGAATACTTAAGTATAGTTCAAGCAAGTAATCAACATCCCGATTTAAATATCATTATATCTAATAAACAAGTAGGCGATTCATGAACCTTAGTCTATAATCCTTATGCTTATATTGAAGCATTAACAGGTCATAAATATATCTTATATTTTGGAACAAATAATGCTGGAGTTGACCGCTTTAGCTTCTACATTCAATCTTTAGGCTGAACTATCTTTATTACTTTAGTAGCACTAGTGATTGAAATAACTTTAGGTTCTTATTTTGGTGCTTTAGTAAGTTACTTTTCTAAAAAAACAGGAGCGAAGGCAAGCTACTATTTAGTAAGTACAATTAATATAATTCCTTTTCTAATTGTTGTCTTTTTACTCTTTAGTTTATGTGGCTATAGTCCTTTTAATGCCATTATGATTCTTGGGTTTATAGGTGCAGTTTCATTCTTCTACATTAGTTATTCATTAGGCTTAGATTTAAAAAATAATGAATATATCATGGCTTATAAGGCTACTGGTCTTAATGATTTTCAAATTGTTACGACTATTTTATTCCCACGTATTTTTTATAGAAACTTGTCTTTAGCTTCAGACAATATGTCATTGAATATTTTAGCTATTGCTTCACTTGCTTTCTTTAATGCTAAAGGCATTGAAGACACGTTGAATTTAGGTAATGTCTTTAAAGATATAATTAGTGATATTTCTAATATTTCATTTACATCATTTGTTATTGTTATAACAAGTTTATATGTGATTTTAGTTAAATTACTTGGTATAAACATGTATTTAGCAAGCAATCCATTAATTGCAAAATAGGAGGTAGAAATGAAGAAAAAAATAATAGTTTTAAATGCTTTATCAACTTCAACATTTTTACCTTTAGTTGCAGTATCATGCCAAAGCATTAGAGAAAGAAGAGATAAACAAACTTATATTAAAAGTTTTAATCATGCTAACTTGATTAAAGATAGTTTTTTAGTTAATAAAAATAAAAAAATAACAACAGATTATGAAGCCTTAGTTTCAACTCCTTTAATTAGATATGCTTATAGTGGCGAAGCTAAATATGATAAATTAAATAAAAACTATATTAAAGCCACAAGTAAATATTTAGAATTTGTTTTAGCTCAAAGCATAAGTATTACAACTAAAGATTTAGATACTAAATTTATAGCCGTGATAAAGTAAAAAATTCAAAAGAAAATTCATACTTTGCTGGTGTAGTACAAGTTTATAGCGAAGAAGAAAATAATATTAATTCTCCATCTTTTTTTAAAGATTTAAAAAATGCTATTAGTGTTACTTTTGAATTAAAAAAGAATATTTATTATAGCGATATCGATGGTGATATAACGAATGACGAATTAAAAGCACAAGATTTTTTGACTTCATTGCAATTAAACGAAGAAAACAAAAAAGCAACAGATTATTTATATAAAAGTTATGGCTTAAACTTTGATGTTAATGATTTTAAGGATAATAAAATTACTTTCAATTTAATGGATAATTGAAAAACAATTAAAAATAACAACCTATATCTTTTTGTCACTAAAACTTTAACTAATAACTTGCTTTTTAGCCCCTTACCATGTGATGCTGTTCAAAAGGATCAAGATTATGGTAAAGACATGAATCAATTATTGTATTTAAGTCCATATATCTTAGAAAAGAATGCTCTAGATAAACAAATATTTATTAAGAATCCAAACTATGTTTTAGGCGAATTTGCTAATAACATAGAAAGTAAAATTAATAAAATATTCTTTAAGTATAATCCTCTTAGCATGGATGAAGCTACCTATAGATTGCAATCATTTAATAGTTATAGACAAAACTTAATTTCTGAAGCTACATATAATCTTTTTACTAAAGAACAAAAAGAAGATATAGAAAACAACTCATATCTTTATGGTTTAACTTATTCAGTTTTAAACGATAGTGATATTAATGTTTCGCCGTATTTTTATAATTTAGTGCCTAATGTTGAAAGTTCAAAAGCCGGTTTTAATGATGCTTTTTGTAAATTATTTTATGGTTATTCAATTGATGAGTTTAAAAATAAAAAGGTTCTGATAGATAAATATTATGACATTGAAAGAATTGAATTAAGAACCATTTTGAATAATGTTTTAAATCAATTTACACTTACAAAAATGTTAGATCACAATAACTATTGAAATTCATATGCTTCGCAAAATCTTACTTTTGACGCAATAAATGCTGATGATGTAAAAGCTAATAAAACTGCTGATTTAATTTCTTATATTAATGTTATTAGGGATTATAGTTATGATCAAAAAACTAATGAATTTAACAAGAGTTTAATTTACTTTGATAATGTCGGTGATGCTTTAAGTAATGAGTATTTTAAAAACGAAAATATAACCGAATTACAAAAACAATTAAGAACTGCATATTATTCAAAATATCAAAAAAGAATAAAAGAAATATTGGATAAGTTTTACTTAGAAAACAGCAATTTTGAAAATGAAAAAATTAGTTGAATTATACCTGTTTATAGTGCTATTAGCAAAAATATAGATAACTATTATTCTAATATAACAAGATACATTAATAACTTGGATAGTCGCTTAAATGTAAGTTATAAATATGTTGATAAGAATAGTCAAAACTTTTATAGTAACTACTATTCATATACATTGGTAAACAATAGTTTTTCTAATCATTTACTAGCATTAATTAATAATGATAAAGCGTCATTAATTTGGAATCTTTTAGGTGCTATAAATAATGCTTCATTTAAGCTTTTGCCATATTCAAATAATATTGAAAAAATAATAGGCATTTTTGAATCAGCTACCAAAAAG
>CAMQBE010000010.1 GCA_946998935.1 uncultured Mycoplasma sp.
GATAGCGGAGACGAAAAAATTTTAAAATATAAATACTATGTTAGATATCGCTGAAAGAATGAATCAGATAACTTATATAGTGATGTACAAACTGCTAGTCGAAAATTCGCCAACCATAAAAATTATTTTGGGCTAAATAACCAAACCATAAAAATTGCAGATCAATTTAATTCTGCTCAAAAAATAACTGAAGTGGTTAAATTATCAAAAGAAAAACCTAAAAGATGTTTTTTTGAATATTGGAACACATACGAACAGAATAAATATGTTATTATGTTTTGTAATTTCAATAGTTCTTCGGAAGACATATTTTTAACTTTCAATGACACAAAAGCTCTAAAAATTTCTGAAATTTTAAGTGACAGAATGAGCCGCGGAACTATATTAGTAAATGCTAAACAACCTATTTCGCAAGAAAATAACAAGTTTGGTATTAATAGAAAAATTGATTTTGATTTTAAAAATGAGCCTGACTTATCAAACCCTAGAAATAATACGTATATTATGTCATTCGCTATAGCTAATGAACAAGGCTGAGTAGAAAAAGAAAAACAATTGTGATATAAGAACATTGACCTTATGTCCCCTCTTTGCCAATTTGTTACAGCAATTAAAGTAAATAAAGCATAAATGATAACAATTAAAGTTGGCCAAACACCAACTTTTGTTTTTATTATTTTGTAATCTTACTAATACCATTCATATATGGAACTAACTTTTTAGGAATAGTTATTGAACCATCTTTATTTTGATTATTTTCAAGTATTGCTGCTATTAATCTATCAATAGCTAAACCAGAACCATTCATTGTGTAAGCATATTGAACTTGACCATCTTTATCACGATAACGGATCATAGCTCTACGAGCTTGGAAATCACCCATGTATGAAACTGACGAAATTTCACGATATTGAATTTCAGAAGGCATTCAAACTTCTAAATCAATTGTTTTACGACTTGAAAAACCTAAATCCCCTGTACATAACATCATTTCGCGATATGGTAATTCTAATTCTTCTAATACTAACTTTGCTTCTTCAAGCATTTGGTCAAATTCTTTAAAGCTGTCTTCATAAGAAGTTATTTTTACTAATTCAACTTTCATAAATTGGTGATCACGAATAATACCTTTGGTATCTTTCCCACCACTACCGGCTTCAGAACGGAAACACTCGGTAAAACCTGTTAATCTTATAGGTTTAGATAAATCAATAATTTCATTATTGTATAAGTTCGTCAAAGGAACTTCAGCTGTAGGAATTAAGTAATGTGAACCACCTTCCATCATAAATAAATCTTCTTTGAATTTAGGAAGTTGGCCTGTACCAAATAATATTTCAGGTTTAACTAGAACTGGAACTGAATATTCAGTATAACCATTTTTAGTATGCAAATCAAGCATGAAGTTTTGAAGTGCGCGAGCTAATCTTGAACCTAAACCTTTATACACAACAAAACGGCTACCAGAAAGTTTTACCGCTCTATCTAAATCAAGAATATCTAATTCTGCTCCTATTTCATAATGAGGTTTAACTCCTGATATTAAACCGCGACCTAAAGAATCATGAGTTTTGATAACTTTATTTTGTTTATCATCTTTACCTACTGGTACTTCATCTAAAGAAATGTTAGGAATAGTTATTAAAACTTCATAAACTGACTTATCAATATCGGTTGCTTTCTTTTCTAAATCTTGAGCTTCTTTTTTGATTAGAGCCACTTCTTTTTGCAATTGTGCTAACTTCTTTTTATCATTTTTAAATTCAACAAATTGTTTGCTGAACTTGCTTAATTCAGCTTTTTTTTGTTGGGCTTCATACATTAGCTTGCCGCGTTGTGTAGCTTTTTTATAAAGCTTATCAAAGACCTTTAAATCGAAATTACGGTTTTTTAAAGCTTCTTCAACTTTATCTCTGTTATCTAATATATATTTAACGTTTAACATTTTCGAATCTCCCTTATCCATAGTTTAATTAGTAAAAATTTTGGAAATTATTTTTATTCAGGAAAATAATTATTTTTACTTTCAAAATATACTATAAATTATATATCACGATAATTTTTTTAAGTCTATACAAAAAATCTATAATTCCTTTTGCCTTTTGCGTTTTAAGTTATAATATAAACACGTTTTATCTTTTACATAGTATTTAGTATTAGTATAATCGTCACAATCTAATATAGAGTTATTAAATATATTCGGAGGTACTTATGAGTTTAAGAACATATCAACCTTGCAAAAGACAACACACCAAAACTCACGGTTTCCGTGCAAGAATGGCTACTGCAAATGGTAGAAAAGTCTTAGCTGCTAGAAGAGCTAAAGGTAGAGCTCAATTAACAGTTTCAGACGCAAATTAGTTTTAAGTTAAAAATTAATTCTTTGGTATGAAAAAAGAATATCGTCTTCAAAAGACTTGAGAATTCGACGCTGTAATTAAAAATAAAAAACAAGTTTTGAATTCTTTATTAGTTATTTATTACATGCCTGCTAAAGAATTTAAAGTTGGAATTACTATTCCTAAAAAATTCTGTAATGCGGTTTTAAGAAATTACTATAAAAGACAACTTAAAGCTATCGTACATGAACTTAATGTTTATGATATGAATTACCATTTTGTAATGATTATAAGAAAAGACTTTCTTGACGCAAGTTATGAAAGCAAGTTAGAAAACACCAGAAAGTTGATAAAAAAAATTAAAAATGAAAGATAACAATAGATCAGATAACTTTGACTATTTCTCAGATGGAAGTTCTGAAAAAGCAAAGAAAAAAGACAAATTAAAGAAAGTATGATTTTGAATTCGCGTCGTACTTTATACTTTAATATTCGCTATTTCATTAACTGGTTGCATTCAATCATTTACAAGAAAATCATCTAACTATTCAGGCGCTGGTACTGAAATCTATACATCAAAGAAAAAAATTAGCCCTGTTGTATCAACTTTTGTTGCACACAAAGATAAAGATTCTGGTGCTGCAGAAGGTGAATGAACAGCATTAGAAGTAAATAGTGACGCTAACTTCCATTTAAGCTATAAAAATTATGCTGATACCTTAGCAAAACTTCGTGAACAAGCTAACGTTCAACAAAATGGCGATTATGGCAAATGAGGTTCATATACTTCATCTATTCAAATTATTAACCCTAAAGATAAGAATAAATATATAACTGATAGCCCTATTTATAAAGTTGGAAACCAATATTTATTTATGACATCTACTGGTTCAGAATATGCATTAACTGACCCTGGAAACTATAACGAAACAATAGTTTTTAACCCAAGTTATGATTTTGATAAATTTTATATCTATGATAAATCTAAAAAAGAATATATATTAAACGAAGCTGCAATCAAAAATAATGAAGTAGAAGTATTAGATAAAAATGGCAACAAAATAGTAGATAGACTTAAAACAATTTCTATTATTAAAGCTGACGATCCTTCTATAGCAAGTAATGCTCAAGCTAAATATAATGCTGATTTATTCCACACATTGTATGTAAATACATTTACTAATGAATACTATAATAATGCACTTAAAGAACTTAATAATACATTAGGATTTAGCGCCCCTGATTATAATAATTTAGTCAAAACATTAGCCGAAGAATACGCTAAACCAACCGTTAAAGATTCACTCAAAAACCTTTCTCCTAAAACCTATAATGCTCTTCATACTTACCTCAATACTTTAAAATCTTATGAAAAAATTGCTAAAGTTTATGCTGAAAATAATGAAGCTAACTTTATAACTACTAAAGATAAAAAAGGTAAAGATGTACTTACTAAATATTACACAGACGGTGCTAAACTATCATTTAAAAATAGTATGGCTTTAACATCTGCCAAACAATGTGCTTTCACCTCAGCAAAAGATTACTGAAAACTTGGCCCATTCTTCGGATTCTTCGTATGGCCAATTGGAGCCACTACTGCTGCAATGAAAGAATCAATGCCTAACTTAGCTGGTTGATCAAGTTTCTTTGTAATACTTATAGGTGTTCTTATTACTAGATTAATTTCACTTGGTATTACTTGAAAAGCTTTAGTTAACCAATCTAAACAAGATGATATTAAATCTAAGAAAGCTAAAATTGATGCTAAGTATGCAGAGTTTAAAGATAATAAGCAAATGAAGCAAAGACATGCAGCAGAAGTTCAAGAATTGTATAAAAAGTATGGAATTAACCCACTGGATAGTTTCCTGACAATGATTGTGTCCCTACCTATTTTCCTTGCGATGTGACGTGTTATCCAAAGTATTCCAGAAATTAAATCAACTCATTGACTTGGCATGGACTTCGTTGCTGTATCTTGAAGAAAATTATTCGCAGGTCATTGACAATACTTAGGTATATTAGTTTTAGCTGTTGGCGTCCAAGCTATCGCTCAATACTTACCTAGACTACTTAACCGCAAGAAATTCAAAGAAAGAACTAGCATTGAAGAAGCACAAGCTTTACGTAAAGCTGACAAAACTCAAAATATAATGATGGGTGTCTTCTTATTCATTACTCTCCTATTTTCAGCTGGTGTCCAAATCTATTGAGTTCTAAGTGGTTTATGAACTATATGTCAAACCTTGATTATTTGACAATTCAAAAAATCAGAATACTATAGAAGCAAATACGGCAAAAAAGCTTCGGTATAATAATTTAAAAAACTTGGGAAAAAACCTAAGTTTTTTATTCCATTTTTTAAGACTTTTAATAACTTCATATTATTATTAATTTATACACTTATATAATTATATAAAAGGAGATTTAAAATGAAAATATTTAGAGTTAAAGAAACAACCCCTTATACAACTCTTGCAATTGAAAATTTATTAATGAATGATAAAGATATGAAGGGTGATATTTTACTTTTATATCAACACGACAACGCTATCATTATTGGTAATAATCAAAATGCTTATGAAGAAATTAACCACCAATATGTTGAAGAACAACATATCGAACTAGCTCGCCGTTTATCAGGTGGTGGAGCTGTATATCATGACTTAGGAAACATCAACTTTTCTTTTATAACCGATTACGATAAAAAAGGCGGGTATGAAAGATTCCTTGCACCTGTTATAGCCTTCTTACAATCATTGGGTTTAAACGCAGAATTCCACGGACGTAATGACGTTCTTGTTAATGGAGCAAAAATCAGTGGAAATGCGCAATACTTATCAGGTAATAGGATTGTAAGCCACGGTACATTATTATTTAATGTAGATTTAACTAAATTAAGCAAGGCATTAAACCCAAACAAAATTAAATACGAATCAAAAGGTATTCAATCAGTTAGAGCGCGCGTAACCAACATTTATGATGAATTAAAAACAAAAATGAATGTTGAGGAGTTCATCGCTAAGTTAATCGACTTTTTTGTTAAAAAAGATAACGCAAATTACGAAGAAATTCCATATAAAAAATATGAAAAACAACTTAAAGAATTACAAAAGAAATTCTCTTCTACAGAATGAATTTATAACAAAGCAGCTAACTTTACTTTTACTAACGGAACCAAGTTTGCTGGTGGTATTTTAACCATTAAAGGTAACGTCGAAAAAGGTATTATTCAAAACGTAGTTTTTGAAGGAGATTTCTTAAGTAAAAAGAACGTAAAAGAAATAGAACCACTATTTAAAAAATGCCATTTAGATGAAAAATCTTTAAGTAAAGTTTTGGATAAAATTGATCTTTTTGAATACTTTGGAACTATAACTAAAGAAGAAATTCTTTCATTATTTTTAGAATAAAAATGGGTAAGTTTTTTCAATATTTTATTAAGACCAAATTTGGCTTAATCGATTGTACAATAGAGCAACCGGACAAAAACGTAAATAAACCTTACGTCCTTTTTTCACACGGTTTTGGAGCTTCATATAATAATCTAATACCATTACAATATCTTAAAAGAAATTACTATTTAATGGGACTTAATTATCCTAATATGGGCCACTCTACTATAGCAGAACTTAAGAGCCCATTGAAACTCGAAGACTTGTATGAAATTCTACTCGAAGTTTTAAAGCAAACTAAGGCAAAAAAATTTGATTTTAAAGTGCAACCAAATTTAGAACCAGACCACTTATTTTTAATGGGTCATTCAATGGGTGGTTGAATTTCAATTAATATGTTTGATAAGCATATAGCTAAGCATACTATTTTGGTTGCTCCAATGAATCCTTATGCTATTCAAGATGAAACTAAATTATGAAGAGCACACAATTGATTAATACCTAAAACAATAGAATATTCAATTGACGCCATGACTCATTTGTTTTATAAACCCAACCAAACTTTAGCTAATCAAATTAAAGTTAAAATGATGCTTACTTATAAACAATATGTCGCGAGCTTAAAACCATATGAATATATTGTTGAACATCAAATGACTAATAGAGATTATTTATTAAAAAGTACTGAACTATATAAACATTCAGAATGATATACATTAATTTGCGGTGAAGAAGATGAATTCACCACAGATGATGAAATGAAAAAGCTAGTTAAAAACTATAATGCTTTATACTACCCAATAAATAATTGTGGTCATGCGACTTTTGCTCAAAAGCCAGATAAGGTAAACGAAATAATTAATTTGATCGTTGCTCAAAAAAACTAAATGAAATAATTTATAATAATTATGAATAAAAAAAGAAGGAAAAAAATAAAAATAAAATATTTATGCATAGCACCATGCTTACTATTAACTGCACCATTAATAGCAAGTAGTTGTGGTAAAAACACAACACAAAACCAAACAACAACTTTTAAATCTTTTGAAGATGAAGTCTATAATAGAATGAAAATAGAATATCCTCATATTGAGAGTACAAACGCCAAAGATAAAAGCAAAATTAAAATTAAAATCTCTCAGCTGGTGTTTCTTATTTAATAGATATGAACTCAACTAATCAACAATGTGGTTATATTGAATTTACTATAACTTTAAAATTTGACAAACAAGAAAAAAAATTCCGTATAGGTTTATATAGTTTTAAGGTAAATGATACAAAATACATGAAAGACTTGCTTGAAAGATACATGCCCGAAATTACTGTTAAAGACCTAAATAAAAAACCTTCTAAAGTGACAAGTGATGATTTAGTTATTAACTATAATACATTCCCAATAAATATATCTAAATTTATGAAATTACTGCCAGATGATACAAATGGGGGGTGCTTAGGGTTCAAATTACATACACACACGTTGGTACTAATATTCAATCTGTTAAAGAATATCAAATACCTGGTTTGCAAAAATCTTAATTGAATTATTAATAAATGTAAAATAAACATAGACAAGGTTTAAGATAAGTTAATCCTTTTTCTTTATTCATTTTATATAAACGCTCATAATATTTAGAATATAAATTTTTATATATAATTGATAACGTTATGAATAAACTATTTAATATTTTTACTTTAAATAAAGAAAATGCAGCTTGGGGTTGGGTGGCAATTATTTTTGGCTCATTAGCCGCTTTACTTACAATCAGTATGGGGATACCTCAATTAATTCATATGATTAAAACTAAGAAAACAGGAAGCGTCAAATATTATTCATATTGAACTTTTTACTTCGCTTTGTTCTTTTGAATTCTAGTTGGATCTTTCGACATAGATGATAATAAAATGGTTGTTTCAGGCTACGCTAATATAATATGTGCTTTTATATATTGCTTCACAATGTGAGCTCTTTATCACTATTCAGACAGTAAAAAAAGAAGAAAGGCACAATGACCTATTCTCTTTAGCTTGTTGGCTACAACAGCAACAATTTCAAGCCTTGGTATTTGAGGTATAGTAACAAATAAACACATGGAAAATAATACTTTTAGCGTGTTAATGATTATCATCCCTATTATTACAACATTTGCTTTTGCTCCCTTAATTCTTAAACAATTTGAAACTAAAGACTTTAGTGGTATGTCAATCTTCATGACACTAGTTATGGCTTCAGCTAACTTAGCTTGAATTATTTATTGAATTGCTTTAATAGGAAATAGCGGAAACGTTAATAAATTACTTACACCATTGGTATGACAAGTAATTTCATTAATTATTTATGTTGCACAATTTATTATGACTTTAATTTATGGCAAGAAAAAATCTATTGATAATACTGTTATAGTAACAAACGAAAGCGTAAAAGAAAATGTACAAAAGTAAACTATCAATAAAAGAAACCCAATTAGCTATCCAAGATTTAAAATTTACCTTTACTAAAAAGCTAAACAAAGAAATGAATTTAACTCGTGTTTCAGCTCCTTTATTTGTTAAAAGTAATACTTTTATCAACGATGGCTTATCAGGTGAAGAACCAGTTAAATTTAGTCCTAAAGGTTTTGATGAAACATTTGAAATCGTTCATTCTTTAGCTAAATGAAAGAGAATGGCATTAAAGAAATATGGCTTCGATACTTATGAAGGTATTTGAAGTGATATGAATGCCATCAGACAACAAGAAACTGTTGATTATCTTCATTCTTTTTATGTAGACCAATGAGACTGAGAAATGATAATTAATAAAGAAGATAGAAATATCAATTTTCTAAAATCAACTGTTGAAAATCTTTATAAATGCATTAGATATGTAGAAAACAAAATTAATTTCTTGTATCCCACTTTAGAAGAAAAACTACCAACACATTTAATTTTTATTTCTGCAGACGAATTACAAAAACGCTATCCATTATTAAAACCGGAAGAAAGAGAAAATGAATTTGCTAAGCAAAACCATGCTTTCTTTGTTTATGGCATTGGCTATCCTTTAGTTGATGGTAAAGCCCATTCTTCTCGTGCTTTTGACTATGATGATTGAACTTTAAACGGAGATTTAATTTTCTACGATAAAGTAAATAATAAAGCTATTGAAATATCATCTATGGGCATTCGGGTTGACGCTTCAGCTCTTAAAAAGCAAGCAAAGTTTTTAAATACGAATGAATCTAAGTTTGGTGAATACCACCAACTAATTCTTAAAAATAAATTACCTTATACTATTGGTGGTGGAATAGGACAATCTCGTTTAAGCATGTTTTTATTAGAAAAAAAACATATCGGGGAAGTTCAAGTTGGTATTTGGCCAGATGAAAAATTAAAGAAAATAAAAGAAGAAAATATAACTCTATTGTAAGAAGCCTAATGGCTTTTTATTTTGGAAGTGATAGAAAGAAGTGTGTTGAACACTTTTTTTATTTCACTTTTGATTATTTATAAAAGTACTCATAAACATTAATTACTATTTTTATTTAGTTTCGTATTCTGCTAAATTAATATACCTTTCAAAAAAATGATCAAAAGTATAAAAAAAATAACAGCGCCTAGAACACTTGCAACCGTTCGACCTGTTGTATATATTATACCACAGTCGCTGTTATATGTTCAAAAAAAGGAGAAATTATGAGTGTATACGGCGAACTAGATTTAATTGAAAAAGAAGGAAGCGAAAACGATGTTAGAAAGTTTTGAGCTGACTTGGAATGGAGAAAGAATTATTTTGGCAAGAAGGTTTATGACAAGTTAAGCCAAGATACAGTTAGTGAAATTTTAAAAACAAAGATAGTACTCGGTGAAAGCTACTATAAGATTTTGAGAACTGAAAAAGTTGCTTTTGAAGTGTATGTCTGTTTACGTTTTCTTGGGGCTAAAAAACGCTATGTAAATTTTTATGAATTAGTGGCTTTTGGCTTCAAGAAAACAAGCTTGCAAAGAGCGGTAAAGTTTTTAACAGATATAGGGCTAATTTTAAAAGTTGGAAATGCTGTGAAAATTAAGAAGTTTAAGCTAACTAATGACGATAGAAAGTTCATTGTTATTAGTGGTGATAAAGACTGGAAGATTTTCTTGTTGTTTGGATTAGCTAATTTATGAGCTTATAAAACGCTTGTATGAAAATCAAAAGAACTTAAAACTAAAAAGTTTGTTAAAAGTGCAAAGATGAAAGTCATTGTACAAAATAACTTTTTAGGGCTAAAAGGTTCTACGGCTTACAGATACTTGAAAAATATATGTTTGGTTTTAGGTTTGAGAATTGATGAGTTATTTATTGTTCAAAGAAGCGTCAATAAATTGCATCATTTAAGCTTTAAGACTCAAAGGTATCTTGTAATGCAGATATAAAGCAAATGAGGAGTAGTAATGAACAAGCCTCAATTATTATTACTGCGGTTTATTCATTACTGCTTGCTTTAGAAAATCTTATGGACGCACACTCGTGTGTTATCTTTCATATTTAACCTTTTTGGGTTTTAAAGACATTTTAGAATAAGTATGCTGATGATGTCCAAATTAGGTCGATAAATAATTAGGAGTATTAATGAATGTAATGAATTAATACGAAGGAGAAGGGAAGCTAGTTAGTTAAAGAGGAGGGAGAATGGATGTTTATATGAAGTTCAACTATGTATCTAAAATGACTAACTATAAAACTGGTTTAGGCTATTGTCATGATTTAAATAGTTGAGTATCAAGCGGGGCAGTTATTGATTATTTTGCAAGAGGAGATAAGTGTGTGGCATTTAGTCCTTTTGATGATAGTGAAAAAGATAGAATGCTTTTAGAGGAAGTAAGTAGAGTAGAAAAGATTAACTGATATAGAAATCATCTTAAGTCTAAAATGGGTAGCCAATATTCTGGTGTTTATGATA
>CAMQBE010000011.1 GCA_946998935.1 uncultured Mycoplasma sp.
CTTTGTCACGATATTTTTTATTTA
This sequence comes from uncultured Mycoplasma sp., assembly GCA_946998935.1. GTDB lineage: Bacteria > Bacillota_I > Bacilli_A > Mycoplasmatales > Metamycoplasmataceae > Mycoplasmopsis. The sequence continues at coordinate 25 of CAMQBE010000011.1, forward strand.
ATTTTTGAATTTTTTTGTTGTCAACAATTGTTACATCGACGCTAACTACTTTTTCAATTTTGAAATATGCTCTTAGATTTTCTAAGATTTGTTTGTATTCTTCTTCAAATTTGAATGAATTGCCATTTTCAATTTCAATGTTAAGTTCTACCATAAAAAAATTATAACTTAAATATATTTAATGATTAATATTATCCACTTTTTTGGCTTACTTAATTGACGAAAATAGTATTGAATAAGGTGTTTTGGTCATAAAAGAGTATAGCTTTAAAGTATTCATTTGGCTTTAGTGCAAAATCGCTTGGTAAGTTAGTAAGACTTAATTTTGCTATGCCATTTATTGATGATATTTTTGCTATTTTAGTTTCTATATAGTTATTATCAACAAGTAGTATTAATTTTTGGCCTACTTTCATATTTTTATTAGCACCGGCATAATAGTTAGCTACAACAACTTCTTTTTGATCGCTAATATATAAATTAAGATTCAATGTTTTATCTACTTTTAAAGTACATATTAAAATGATTAATACTATTGAAAGCACAATAACAGAAATTAATATTGCTCAACTAATTTTAGAAATTTTTGTTAATTTGTTCAAAGTTCACCTCCTTGTTTTTGAAGATGTAATTTTTGTTATGACTTATTTCGATAAATAATGCTTCATTTTGATAATCTTTAATTGCAGTTTTAAGTATTTTTGCTGATTCATTATCGATATTTTCAAAACCTTCGTCAAGCATAATCAATGAATATTTTCTTGTAAAAAGTTTTAATAATATTAAAAGTTGTCTTTGACCTGAAGATATATTAGAACCATTATTTCTTAAACTTGTTGTAATGTCAAGCTGCATATTTTCTAACACCGAAGCTAGATTGTATTTTTCGATATTTTTGTTTAATTCTTCAAGATAAGAGTTCTTTTCATAACTAAGATATTCCGTTATTGATAAATCAGGGATAAACATTTGAGGAGTTGACAAAAATATGTTGTTTTGATAGTCTTCTAAATTGATAGTTTTAAGACTATTGCCATTTATATTAAATTGACCGGTATAAGAGTCGAAAGAGCCTTTTAAAAAGTTTAAGAAAGTGGTTTTACCACAACCATTTTTACCTTTGATTTGAATATTACTATTCAAAGTAAAACTTGGGATATTTAAAATTGTTTTTTTGCTTTCATAAGCAAATTGAATATCTTCTAATTTGATTTCTTTTAATTGCTTTATTGTAATATTGCGGTTTAAATGATTATGTTCTTGTAGATTTAGCATAAAGTTAACTAGTTCAGTATTTTTGCGCATCATTTGATAATCAATCATTAAATTAGAAACACTTAATAATGGATCTGCAAAAAAGTTCATACCAGTTAAAAACATCATTAATGTACCAGTTGACATATTGTTTTTAAAAATCATCAAACAAGATACAAATACTATAACAGTTGGCAAGTTACCGATGGCTATATCATTTATCAAGTTTTTAAGATTTGTTTTTCTAAATAATTGATATTCCATTTCTTTATAATTAACCATTTTAGAAAATTGTTTTGCGCCTAAAAAGTTTTTATATTCAGTATTAGATAAATCTTTAAAAGCTTGAATATGATTCAAATCAGCTTGCGATTTATTAAAAGCGAATTCAATAATTTTTGGATATTTTCTTTGTAGTCATAATTGATGAATTAAATTAGAAACAAAGAGTATAACAATAACGCCAAAAGTTATTAAGAACAACATATATTTAAGTCATATCAATAACAAGCAAGATGCAATAATTGAAAATATTTCGCTTAAAAAGGTATAGGCAAAATTAGCTTGGAATTCACATATATGTTGAATATAACCTAATCTTCTTAAGTAGTCTACTGTATCAAGTTTTAGTAGTTGATTAAGCGGTGCTTTTCTTAGTTTCTCAAAGAATTTATTGTTCAAGGTAAACTCTAATGTATTAGCTACTTTTTTAGTTACATAGTTTTTGAATCAAGTATTGATATACCGCACGATGTTTAATCAAAAGAATAATACAAAGGTAATAATTAGCATTTTTTTAAGGTATTTAATCATGATGTAATCAAAAATAATTTTGATAAAAAATGTCGAAGCAAACACTAGTATTAAATTGATCAATGCAGCTATAAATAAAGGGTATACGTATTTTTTAAAGCTAAATAATTCACTTATTTTATTTTGCAAAGTAAAGTAATTATTCTTGCTTGTAGCTTCCTTTTTATTTACAAAAATTAAAACATTTGTAAACTCATTTTTTAGAGTATCACAAGATACTTTAATTTTTTTACCTACTGCCGAATCAAGCAAATAAGCATTTTCATCTTCAAATTTTAAAAGGACAACATAGTGTAAAACTCCTTCCCGATTTAAAAGCAAAATCATAGGGAAATTACTATTAGTTAGTGATTTTAAACTTTCAAAATCCCCACTATAACTTTCTAACTCTAAGCCATGTTCAAATGCCAATTCTTTTAAACAAGCTAGATTAATGCCATCTGGTCCATATGAAGCTTTTAATTTTAAATAGTCTATGTCTACACTTTTATTTTGAAGTTTTTTAATAAATGATTGTAAAACATATAATCCACAATCTCTTATATCTTCTTGTTTATTTATTCTCATCATGTCTTCTTTTATGTATTTTTTTATTTTTTGGCTAAAAAAAGAAAAAATTATCATTTTTGGCCTATTTTTATATTATGATTAGTAGCAGACTTAAAAGGAGTTTATTAAATGGATAAAAAAATTATTGCTTTAGCTAGTGATCATGGTGGCTGTGTTTTAAAAAACGAGATGAAAGATTATCTTAAACAAATAGGATATGAAGTTGTTGATTTGGGCCCTGAAGATGGTTCTAAATCTATCTCTTACGCTTTACAAGGCCACAAACTAGCTAATTATGTTTTAAAAAATAATGTTTATGCAGCTTTAGGTTTTTGCGGTACAGGAATTGGTATTTCCTTAGCTCTTAACCGCCACAAAGGTATTCGAGCTGCACGTGTTGTGACTGTTGAAGATGCTAGATTAGCAAAACAACATAATAATGCAAATATTTTAGTTATGGGTGGACGTTATGTTCCTTTAGCTGAAGCTAAAGCTATGTTTGATGAATTTGTCAAAACAAAATATGAAGGTGGTAGACATCAAGAAAGAATCGAACAAATCGAAAATCTTTAAAATAAAATTTGCTTGAGGGTGAATTTTATTTTACACAGAATAGTAACATGTAACCAGTTAGCATAGCAACAAAAGAAACGCTATCGAAGCGATCTATAAAACCACCATGACCTCTAAGAATTTTTGAGTAATCTTTAATTCCATTTAAACGCTTGATATATGAGAAATATAAATCACCTAGAATTGCAAAAGTAGGAGCTAATATAACAAAGATAATAGGCACTGCAATATTTGCTTCACTAAAAAGATGTAAGCCAAATACTAATCCTGATGCCATAGCTGTTCCAACTATTAAAGCTACCATTGCACCTTCCCAAGTTTTCTTAGGTGAAATATTTGGACTAAAAGGTTGTTTAACAACTTTTTTACCGAATCATTTACCACCAAAAAAGCCGAAGGTATCTGTAGTTATTGCTATTAAAGCTAATAATAAAAGATATTGCCATTTTAAAATATCAGTCATTTGGATTATTTTCATTGTCATTGTTAAAAAGTAAGTTGAAATGAAATTTAAGAATAAACGATAGAAACGATCGCCCCAAGTCATATTTATTTTTTTAGCTGTTTCATAAATAAAAATAATTAAAGACAAGCTAAATGCCATAAGAATTGTTATTCAATCTTTGTGCAAATTTTGAATAATTAAATAAAAGGTTTGATTGTCAATATCGTCAGATAATCCATTTTTAGAAACTACTACATTAAAAACACCTTTATATGGCAAAATGATGACAGTTGAATATAATAGAGCTAGAATTAAAGCTCAGTATCATTTCATTCTACCTGCCTTAATTAATTCATACATTAATATGCTTAGTAGTCCATAAATAACAAAGTATGAAGCGATTCTAGCTTGGTAATAGCGAGGGCCAAAAACTGCTAATAGTATTGCGGTCCCACCTATAAAAACAGCCATAATAATAGCTGGTAAAAATCTATCTAAAAGCAAAGTTCTAAAAGATTTTTTCTTATCTTCATTAGACGAAAAATTAGATTCTGGTGTTTGTTCTGAATCATTTTTTTTGTTATTTTCAAGGTTTTGATTTTGGTTCAAATCCCTTTCTTCATCTTTGTTTTCGTTCGATTTCATGAAAGAATTATACATATAAATATTATTAGCATCAATATTTATCAACTTAAACTTTGGCGTTGGTATGTTATTTTTCTTAAATACAAAGCTAGATGATAAGTAGCTGCCGCCAATAAGGCACAAATAATTGGTTCGCCTATTAAATTAATAGGGTGCGCAATAATCCATTCTAGTGGAGGTAACAAGCCTTTTAATTCACCTATATATTTATTGTGAAATTGTTGAGCGGCCAACATATAGTAATCATTTGCCATGGCGCCGATAATTGCAATTAAAATATATTTTCACATTGCCGGTTTACGTTCAAATAAGGTAGCTCAATAAAAAAGATAAATTGTTAATGCAACACATAAACGTGGTAAAACTGCTAAGTCAAAATGTTGGTATCTAACCGCTCCAAGAATAAATGCTAAACATCATGAAGATAATCCAAATCCAAATCCGCCTACAATATTGCCAATTATTCCTAGATGGCAAGTCATTAAAACGATAATTAAAGATAAATAAGTAATAGAAGTTGCACCAAAGGGGATATATCCAAAATATGGAGCAACACCCGAAAGAATAAACCAAGCTATATAAACACTCAATGAAACTATGATGTAAACAAAGTTATTTTTTGTAATTCTAAGTTTAGCATTTTCACCATAAAATTTTTCTTCTGCATTAGCTTTAAAGTTATATTTTAAAAGTTTAGCTTTGCATTTTGAAATGTGGGGATGTTTATTTTTATTGTTGGTATCAACTTTATTTTTATCGTCGATATTTGTATTTGGTTTAATTTCTTTTGTCATAACTTTATTATTATAAAAATACTTATAAATAATGATAGAACATTTGTGAAAAAACATAAAAAAAGCTGACTTGCAGCTTAAATTAATTTCTTAATTAGTTTTAATTAATGAATAAACTTCGATACCTGTTCCTTTAAATTTATCTCTTCCCTTTAAATCAGTTAGTTCTAAAAGAAGGATAACTTTTTTAACTTTAGCTCCAAGTTCTTCAAGTAATTTAACAATCGCTTTTGTTGTACCACCTGTAGCCAAAACATCATCAACGATTGCAACAGTTTGGCCTTTTTTAACAAAACCTTCTTGGATTTGCAAAACGTTATTTCCATATTCAAGATCATAACTTTTTGAAATTACTTTGCCAGGTAATTTGCCAGGTTTACGAACCATAATAAAAGGCTTTTTTAAAAACGCTGCAACGGGAGTTCCAAATAAAAAACCACGTGCATCAGGGCCGACAATAATGTCGCAATCTTGGGCAATTTTAGACATTTCCATGATTGTATAATTCAAAGCTACACCATTAGCTAGTAGAGGAGAAATGTCTTTAAACATAATTCCTTGTTTAGGGAAATTAGGAACATTTCTAATATATTTTTCCAAATTCATATTTTCTCCTTATTCAACTGTACTATAGACTAAATGGTCACAGGAACATCTTCGAAAAATTCAAGAATATCATCTTCTTTAATGTCGTCAAATTTTTTAATATGACAACCGAAATCTTTGCCTTTTTCCACTTCTTTAGCGTCGTTGATTTCACGTTTTAATGAATCTAACACACCAGCGTGGATCATTTTCTTGCCTCTAAAAACTTTAACTTTACAGCCGGCTTTTACAACACCTTCATCCATCATACATCCAGCAATTGAACCGACTTTTGAATAGAAGAAAACTTTCATTATGTGACTTGAGCCGATTTTCTTTTCTTCATAAACAACAGCTTTTTCACCGTCAAGCAATGCTTGCATGTCTTCAATTATTTTGTAAATGACATCATAATTAATTAACTTGATGCCTGCCTGTTTAGCTGATTGTTTTACACCAGAAGAAACTTTTATATTGAAAGTAATAATCATAGCATCAGAAGCTTGAGCTAATAACAAGTCACTATTAGTTACTTGGCCAACTTGTGCACCAATAACTTTAATCATAGCTTCATTATTTGACATATTATCTAGTTTTGAACGAATAGCTTCGCTAGTTCCTTGTACATCGCTACGAATAATAACATTGAAAATCTTTTTACCTTCTTCGTTAGTGTTAGATGTATTTCTATCATTTAAAATACGATTTTTATCAATTTCAGCTTTTTCTTCTGCTAGCTTTTTGGCGAACTTTTCATCTTCAAAACCAATGAATCTATCACCTGCTAAAGGAGAATTATTTAAACCAGTAACAACTACGGGTGTACCAGGAGTTGCTTCTTCCATTGACTTGCCTAGTGCATCAGTTAAAGATCTAATTCTTCCATAAGAAGAACCTGCGACTAAGAAATCTCCTTTAACTAATGTTCCATTTTCAATAATTAGTGATGAAACAACACCCACGCCTTTATCAATTTTACTTTCAATAACTGTACCGACTGGATAACGGTTTGCATTAGCTTTTAAGTCTAATAAATCAGTTAAAAGTAAGATTGCTTCAAATAACTTGTCTACACCTTCACCAGTTTTAGCTGAACCATAAACTATTTGAGCATCCCCACCGTAGTCTTCAACAATAACATCATTTTCAGCTAGTTCACGTTTAACTTTTTCAACATCTTTATTTGGTTTATCTATTTTATTAACAAAAACAATAAGAGGCACTTTAGCAAGTTTTGAAAGCTGAATAGCTTCTTTAGTTTGAGGCATAACGCCATCATCAGCTGCAACAACCAAGATAATAATGTCAGTTATTTTTGCTCCACGAGTTCTCATTTGGCTAAAAGCTTCATGGCCGGGAGTATCAATAAATGTAATTTTACGATTTTTGTGCTCTATTTGATAAGCTCCGGTATGTTGAGTAATACCTGAACTTTCAGTATCAGCAACACGAGTTTTACGGATAAAATCAATCAAGGTTGTTTTACCATGGTCAACATGACCCATAACGGTAATAACAGGAGCTCTACGGCTTAAGCTTTTAGGATCATCTTTAAATTGCACCATATTTAAGAAGTTAGAAGCATCAACATTTTTTTCTTTTTTGAAGTCTAAATTATGTTCCATACAGATTTCAGCAATTTCTTCTTCAGTTAAAACGTGATTAATTTGATACATCTTGCCTTTGAGAAGAAAGTTTTTAATAATTTCTGTCGGTGCTAAATTAATTTTTTTAGCAAATTCTCCTATAGGCATGGTGTTTGTGAAAATGAAAACACCATTTTTAACTTCAGTTTTAACATCAAATAATTGATTACGAACTTCATCTACATTACTTATTCTTTTTTTAGACATTTTGTCTCCTCTAATTCTTGTGCAATTTGGTTATATGTTTCTCTTGAAACTTGTGTTCTAAAAACACGATTTAAGCCTTTTGTTTTAACAATTTGTTCCCAGTTTTTAATTGTGGGAACAAAGTAAGCTCCTCTACCTTTTTTGATATTTTTAATATCAAGTGATATTATATTGTTTTTTTTATCAAAATCAAACCTTAGCAATTCATCGACTGATTTAATTTCTCCAGTGATAAAACATTTTCTTTGTGTTTTAGTTTTATTTATCTTCTCAGTCTTCATCTTCTAATGAACTTAAATCGAAGTCTGAATCAAGTCCAAAGTTTGATAAATCTTCATCAATTTTGAAATCTTTTGAAAGGTCTTTAGCTTTTTTGTAATCTTCTTTAGATAATTCTTCAGCAGATTTTTTCTTTTCAACTACTTTTGGTTTTTCTTGGACTTTGTCAATTAAAGCATCAATATCATCTTCATGCTCTTCAGCAGCATTTTCTCTTTGAGCTTTAGCAATTAAATCACTGTAATTGAAATCATCATCAGCATTGAACATATTGCTGTCCATTTGAGATTGTTCAATTTTTTCAAAGTTGGCAACGTCGCTTTCAAAATCATTCATTGAAAAGATAGGAGTTTGGCTAGATTTTATATTTCTACGATTATTATTGTTATTTCTATTATTTCTAGGTCTATTGAATTTAATACCTTTTTGGACTTTAGATTCTAATTCAGCTGCCTTAGCTTCATCAAAACTTAAATTGTTTTTCTTAGCGTCCGCAATAGAGAGAACATCTAATTTAGTACCAGTTAAATTTGAAGCTAAAAGTGCGTTAACACCTTTTTTACCAATAGCTGGTGTTAAAGAATATTGAGGAACAATAACTCAGTAATTATTAGCTATAGCTTCATTTGTATTTTTATTTACTTTTTGAACTACATCAGCTACGGCTGCTGGTGACATAGCATTGGCTATATATTCTTTGATGTCATCACTATATAAAATAACATCGATTTTTTCACCGCCAATTGATGAAGAAATAGCTTCAATTCTTTGGCCGTTTTTACCTATGATTGCGCCTTGCACGTCAAAATCAGCTGTTGCGTTTTCTGACTTTTTAAATGAAACTTTAGTTCTTTCACCTGGTTGACGTTGAATATTAACTATTTCAATTAAACCTTCGGCTATTTCGGGAATATTATTTCTTAAAGATTTTTCAACAACTTTAGGTGAGTCTAATGAAACTTCAATTTGAGATAGTTTAGTATCTTCATAAACTTTTTCAATAGTTACATCCATGTACATACCTGGATTGATTGCTCTTTTAGTACTAATCATATTAGCAGGCAAATAACCTGTTACTGGCTCACCTTCGTCAATAATTTGTACGTTTCAAGAACCACCTTGATTTTTAGAATTAAATAAAGCTTTAACAACTTCTCCAATTTTAGAATTGAATTTAGTATAGATGAATTGTTTTTCAGCAAGTTTAATAGCTTGTTTAATAGCTTGGCTAATTGAATTTAAAGTTGATTTTCCTAAATCTGTTGAAGCTAATTTATGTAAATCAATTTTGCTTTCCATTACGTCATTTTCAGCTACTTTTTTATTAATTTTTTTAGCTTCACTTAATGTGATATTAATAGCTTGCATAGTTAATTCTTCTTCATCTGAGCAAACTAAAGCATTAGTATTATAAATATTAATTTCTTGTTTTTCATCATCTGCGACAAATTTAATTTCTGCTTCAGGGTCAATGTTTTTATTAATAATTCTAGTTGTTTCTTCAGAAAAGATTTTTACTAATAAATCTTTAGGCAGTTTAAAGTTTTCATGAAACCCTTCAAGAATTTGATATCATTTCTTTTCTTCTGAAATAGTGTTTACATTTGCATTCTTTTTACTTGGCATTTTAACTCCTTAAAATTTAATGTATTTTTCAATTTTTTTAATGTTATTTTTATCTAATCAAGTTTTTCTAAATTGGCCTTTGTTGTTTCATTTTATTAAGATTTGATCTTGATTTACTTCTAATAATTCACCGGTATATTTTTCTTTTTTATCAACTGCTTTGATTAAATTAATAGTGAATTTTTCATTTATATAATTTTCTAGTTCATCTGCTGTATAGTCATATTTGGCACCTGGAGAGTGAATTAGTAAGCTATCAAAATCGTATTCAACTTTCAATGAATCTAAATATTCATTGATTTCTTTAGATATTTTTTCAACGTCATCCATATTGGTATATTTAACAGTTATATCCAGTAAATCTAAGCCATCTTCTTTAAGATTTTCAACTTTAAGAATTTGGTCTTTAAATTTTTCTTCTAAAGTTGTTTTTCAGTTCATGTTTCTCCTTAATAAAATGTTAAAGGTTGCAAGAGCTTGCAACCAGTAATATTTAAACCTGATGTAGATATTATATACGTAATTAACAAAAACTTATTTATTTAATTCTGTTTTTGAATCAATTTCAACTAATAAGTATTTTATAGCATCATCTACATTTGAAAAATAATGGTCTTTAATATTTTTTACTTTATAAAGATTATGCAAATTAAAGTCCATAATTTTTTCAATTTTACCTTTTTTATATTTAACCCTTTGTTTATCAGCCAAACATAATTTAGATAAAATCAATGGTAAATTATATTTTGTAACGTGTGGATCATTGTTAACTAAAATTGATGTGGTATTGTTTATATTAAATTTTTTGATTAAGAAATCAGGATTATCAAACACATATTCTTGATCAACAAGCTTTTTGGTTATGCTTTCTATGTAATTTTGGGCCTCTGCATAATTATTGAATGTGGGACAATGCGTTGACTTATCATTAATATTTTCGCCTTCATTTAAAAACATATTAACTGCAACTTTTGTTTGCAAATTTGAAATTATTAAATCTTGAAAATTAATTGATGTTATTTGGTTAGATTTTGTTATTTCATTTATTTTTATTTGTTTTTTAATAACTTTAAGTAATTCAACAAAATTATGGTAGGCTGCTCTAATTTTTGGAAGCAATTTCTTAATTTAATGATAAATGAATTGC
>CAMQBE010000012.1 GCA_946998935.1 uncultured Mycoplasma sp.
CCTCCTCGTGGTCCTCAATATGGCCCACAACAACCAACAGGAATGTACAATGCACAACCTCAAGAACCACAAGGCCCTCAAGGTCCACAAAACCAATAAAATTGGTTTAGAAAATTATTTTCAATAAAAAATCTATAGATTAAAAACTCGCTTAATTGCGGGTTTTATTTTAAGCTTCTTAAAGCTTATTATTAAATACGTAATTTGATATTTAGTATAAAATAATGAGTATGAGTTTATTCAAATTTAAATCTTCTGAAATGCGTATTGCTGAAAGAACGCTTAAAAAAATTAATCGCTTTGAACCTTTGATATCAAAATTAACAAACGAAGAATTGCAAAATAAAACAAAACAATTTAAGATTCGTTTATCTGAAGGAGAAAGCTTAGACAAATTAAGACCAGAGGTATTTGCTGTTTGTCGTGAAGCAACAAAAAGAATCTTAGGTAAAAGGCCTTTTGATGTTCAAATGATTGGTGGTGTTTTACTCGATCTTTCATCAATAGCTGAAATGAAAACTGGTGAAGGTAAAACTATTACATCTATAGCTCCAGTTTATTTAAATGCTCTTGAAGGTAAAGGGGCAATAGTTTCTACAGTTAATGAATACCTTACTGAACGTGATGCCACTGAAATGGAGCAAGTGTTCAATTTTTTAGGAATGACTGTCGGTATTAATAAAGCCCAAATGAATACTGATTTAAAACGCCAAGCCTATGCTTGCGATATTACTTATTCAGTTCACTCAGAATTGGGTTTTGATTACCTTCGTGATAATATGGCTGAAAGTATGGAAGATAAGGTTCAACGTGGACTCCATTTTTGCTTAATCGACGAAGCTGACTCAATTTTAATCGACGAAGCTAAAACACCTTTGATTATTTCAGGTGGTGAAGGCGAAGATGCCAATACATACTATTCAGCAGACCAATTCGTCAGAACACTCACCCCTGATGATTATGAAATTGATGAGGAATCAAAAGCGATTTCTTTAACATTTTCTGGTATTCAAAAAGCTAATAAATATTTTAATGTTGAAAACTTATATCACATTGAAAACTCAGAAATTGTGCATCGTGTTCAAAACGCTTTAAGAGCACATAAAGTAATGAAAATTAATGTTGAATATATCGTGCGTGATGGCAAGATTGAATTAGTAGATGCTTTTACTGGCCGTATCATGGAAGGTCGCGCTTATTCTGAAGGTTTACAACAAGCTTTACAAGCTAAAGAAATGGTTGAAATTGAACCTGAAACTAAAACCCTTGCTACTATTACTTACCAAAACTTTTTCCGTATGTTTGATAAACTTTGCGGTATGACTGGTACAGCAAAAACTGAAGAACAAGAATTTATTGATATTTACAATATGCGTGTTAATGAAGTTCCAACCAATAAACCGATGATTCGTGATGATCAACCTGATGCTATATATGCTTCATATCCAGCTAAATGAAAAGCTGTTGTGGAAAAAATTTCTGAACTATATACTAAAGGGCAACCAGTTTTAGTTGGTACTGCGCAAATTGAAGATTCTGAACTTTTACATGATGAATTAATCAAAGCTAACATTCCTCATACAGTTTTAAATGCAAAGCAAAATGCTTCTGAAGCAGAAATTATTTCTCATGCTGGCGAAGTACGCGCAGTTACTATTGCAACCAACATGGCTGGCCGTGGTACCGACATTAAGCCTACTAAAGAAGCAATAGCTTTAGGTGGTTTGTTTGTTTTGGGAACTGATAAAGCAGAAAGCCGTAGAATTGACAACCAATTACGTGGGCGTTCTGGCCGTCAGGGTGATCCAGGTATTTCTAAGTTTTATATTTCATTAGATGATCAATTAATGCAACGTTTTAGTAACTATGAAGCTTTTAAAGAATCATATGCCTTAGAAGGTGATAAAGAAATATCTTCAAAATCATTAAGAATTGCTTTTAAAAACGCTCAAAAGAAAATCGAAGGTTTTAACTACGACTCTCGTAAAAGCGTTCTACACTACGATGACGTTATACGTCAACAACGCGATTTATTTTATGCTCAACGCGATTTAATTTTGATTAATGATGATATTACCTATATTATTAAAAGAATGATTAGAAATGTAGCTATTAACATTTCAGGTAGTTCAAACTTTAGAGAAAAATCAGGTAGTTTTAAATATGATACTTTCATTAAATATGTGAACTCTAATCTACTTGGTCCAGGTGTTAAAGAACGCTTAAAAATGGAAGAGCTAAATAAAATCCATGATTCAGATATCAAAGAATATATGATTAATACATTAGGCGATATTTACGATAAATGACACAACGTTTTTATTAAATCGGCTGACCAAGATTATGTTTTTTGATATGAAAAGAAAATTGTTCTAGAAGTTGTTGATAGATATTGACAAAATCATATCGATGCTATGGACAAATTGCGTTCAAACATTAACTATGTGCAATATGCGCAAAAGAATCCTTATCAAGTTTATACAGATGAAGGAAGCAAAAAGTTTGAACAAATGCTTAGAGATATTGCTTTTGATGTAGCTCGTAGTATCTTCAATGATACTTCTGGCCGCGAAAGTATAATTTCACGTGAAATAAGGGAAGACCCTCTTTTCCAAAAACTACTTAATACAATTATTTTAGATGATACAAAAACTCGTGATGAAAATGAAGAATACATCTTGAAATTATATGAAGGTGTTAAAGCACAATTAAAAAAAGAAGAAGCTAATAACAGTCAAAATGTTGATAATTCAATCAAATAATATATAATAATTTTCGAGTCGACATCGAGGTGTTGTAATAAACACTTTAATGAGCGAAAAGCCTAAAAGGGCTTTTTGTTTTTATCTTGAGTAAAATTTATTATTTTTTTAATTTGTCCTTATATAATTTGATTATGAATTTGAATACAAATAACACACCAGAGAAGGAAAATAACCCTACTACACAAGTGCAAATAGAAAGAACAAAATTAAAGCAATCATTTTTACATTTTGGCACTCTTTATAGAGTAAAAAGTTGAAAATGACAAGTTTTTTGAACTTTTATTATTTCTATTTTATTTGCATTTTTTCAAATGGTTTTAGTTGAAATTGCACAACTATATGACATGGGTATGGCTGCACTAGCCCAATCAACAGCTCGTTTAACACAATTTTTATTAAAAGATAAAGTATCTGAGAGCCAAGTTAAGGCTATTTTCAATATCATGTTCTGAATGGTCAACTTGCTAGCTAATATACCTTTATTCGTTTTATCTTATAGAAAAATTGGCAAGAAGTTTAGTCACTTAACTTTGATTTTTATGGTTGTTTCTTCTTTTGCGGGTCTTGGGTTTGGTTTTATACCGGATTCAGAACATTGATTTGTTTTTGCTGAAATTTCAAGTAATCCTAAAATGCTAACTTGACAAGATGGAGATTTTAAAACATTAGCAATTTTCTTTTATGCAATAGCATGAGGTATTTTGCAAGCGGCTTTTGCAGCTTCATTATTAATATTAAACGCTTGTTCTGGTGGCTTTGATATGCTTGGTGTATATTGATCAACTAAAAAATTTAAAGACGTTGGCGCTACATTTATGTTTCTTCATTTGGTTTCATTAATAATAGCTAATTTAATTGGTACTTATGTTCCTATTGGTAGTCAAACAACCTGAGGATTGCAAACCTTTTTTGGCCCTGTATTTCTTGCGGGTTTGATAATGGTTATTATTAATGGTGTTGCTTTAAATATCTTTTTCCCTAAATATAAACTTGTTAAAGTTGAAATTATTTCAGCAAAAATTGATGAAATTCGTGTTGCTATAAATAATTTAAAAGACCGTCGTTTTACTACAAGCGTTTTAAAAGTTGAAGGTGGTTATAGTGGGCAAGAACAAAAGACACTATTCACACTTTGTCTATATTTAGATGCTGCAAAACTTATGGAAATCGTTCGTCAATATGACCAAAACGCCTTTATTACAGTTACAAACGTCAAAAAAGCTGACGGCTACATTTATGTTGCCAAAGATAAAGACAAATCAGTTATTGCAAATGAATTAAAAGATGCACAAAAGAAACAAGATAAAAATGAATCTAAAAGAGGTATAAAAAATTAGCAAAAAAATAATTAATTTTTATTTTTATTACCAATTTGCCTATAAATAAGGCCTATACATTAAACAAAAATATTCAATAATTAAAATTAACATATATAATATACACGCTAATAACTTCACGAAAGGAAATTAAACATGGCAGAATTAAATAATGAAAAGAAATTAGCTAAAGTCTTTCACGTTACACCTAAAGGTCGTGACTGACAAGTTAAAGGTGTAGGTAACACAAGAATGACAAAATCATTCTACACCCAAAAAGAAGCTATTGAATATGCTAATGAATTAGCAAAAAAACGTGGTGGCTCAGTTATTATTCACCGTCCAAATGGTAGAGTAAGGCGTGGATAGCAAAAAACTTGCTGCTAAAACAACAACTAAAAAATAATTATGAAGGTGCTTTAGGAACTTTTTATTTTGCTTATATTTAAACATGTTTAAACACAAGTCTTTTATTCGCTTAACATTGATATCTGTGGTATTATCCACTGCATTTTTGGTTGTATCATGCCAAAATAAACAGAAATCAAAAAACTTTGACAATATATTAAAATCTATAAGTCATTAAATGATTATGTTAAAGACGATAAACAAAATTCATTTAGTAGAAATTATTCTATAGATGAAAAGAATAAATTTAATAATACTTACAATGATTTTTGTAAGCAATATAAAGAACTATATAAAAAAGCTGAATCAACTTATAAACAAATTAAGAAACAAAAAATCTTAGATTTAGAAGCAACAAAAGTTAGTTCAACTAATGAAAAAGAAAAAATAAATTTAGATAAAAAAATAAATACATATAAGTCTTCTTTTGATAAAGCTGTTGCTAATTACATTGAAGAATTAAATAATAAATTTCTTTATCCTAAGTTAATTGAATACAAAATTGATTCTATATTAAAAGCAGGTTTTTGAGACCCTTTTAAGAAGCTTTAGAGATTAGTTTCAATGTCTTTTTTGTAATAGTGATTAGAGCCTAATAATTGATAATAATATTTATTTTTTTAATCTTATAATTAAGTTATGTCTATATTCAAACTAGAAGCAAAATACAAACCAGCTGGTGATCAGCCTGCTGCTATTAAAGAACTTGTTCAAAATATTAAAGACGGTCAACAAGCGCAAGTTTTAAAAGGTGTCACCGGTAGCGGTAAGACCTTTACAATTGCTAATGTGATTAAAGAATTTGATCGTCCAGTTTTAGTTTTATCTCACAATAAAACTTTAGCAAGTCAACTTTATTCTGAATTAAAAGGTTTCTTTCCTCATAATAAGGTCGAATATTTTGTTTCTTATTTTGATTATTATCGCCCTGAAGCTTATATTCCTGAAACTGATTCTTTCATTGATAAAACATCTAAAACAAATCAAGATTTAGATGCTATGCGTATTAGCGCTTTAAATTCAGTTTTAACTCGCAAAGATACTATTGTTGTGGCTTCAGTTTCAGCTATTTATGGTGCATTAAATCCTAGTGAATATTATGCAAGTATTTTTCCTATTAGCACTGGCATGCAGATATCTAAGAAAGAATTTCTGAAGAAATTAATAGCTAGAAATTATGAACGTAATGAAGTTGATTTGAAAATGGGTACTTTTAGCACCAAAGGTGATATTGTTTTTATTCGTCCTGCTGATGATGAAAGTTATGTAATACGTGTTGACTTTTTTGGAGATGAAATAGAAAGTATAAAAACTTGTGATCCTATTACTAAAGATGTTATAGCTAGTCACCATCATTTCACTATCTTTCCTGGAGATGCCTATACTGTAGATAGAGATGTTATTCATGAAGCTTGTGAAAAAATAAGAGTTGAATTAGCTCAAAGAATTAAATATTTTGAAGCTAATAACAAGCTTCTCGAAGCTCAAAGAATAAAAGAAAGAACTCTTAAAGATATTGATTCATTAGAAGAATTCGGTATTTGTCCAGGCATTGAAAACTACGCGAGATATATGGACCGTCGTGAAGAAGGCGAACGTCCATATACTTTGCTTGACTATTTCAATGAAAAGAATGCATTACTTTTTATTGATGAATCACACATGATGATTCCACAATTAAATGGTATGTATTTAGGCGATAGACATAGAAAAGAAACCTTAGTTGAATATGGTTTTAGATTACCTTCAGCTTTAGATAATAGACCTTTAACTTTCAAAGAATTTGAAAAGTGCTTTAATTTTCAAACCGTTTATATTTCAGCTACACCAGCTGATTATGAACTAGATAAAACAGAAGGTGTTATTACACGTTTATATGTTCGTCCAACTGGTTTATTAGACCCAGTTATGGAGATTAGGCCCGCACAAAATCAAGTTGAAGATATATATGATGAATTACAAAAACAAAAAGTTAAAAATGAAAGAACATTAATATTAACAACTACCAAACGTTTAGCTGAAGAGTTAACAAGATACTATCTTGAAAAGAATGAAAAGATAGCTTATATTCACTCAGAACATAATACTTTCGAGCGCAATGAAATATTAAGAAAATTACGTAAAGGAGTCTATGATACAGTGATTGGGATTAACCTTTTACGTGAAGGTATTGACTTACCAGAAGTAAGTTTAATCGTCGTTTTGGATGCTGATAAAGAAAGCTTTTTCCGTTCAACACGAAGCTTAATTCAAATAGCAGGTCGTGCTGCAAGAAATGCTAATGGTAGAGTTATTTTCTATGCCGATACAGTATCAAAAAGTATGGAAGAAGCTATTCAAGATAATGCTAATAAACGTAAACTTCAAATAGCTTATAATGAGAAAAATCGTATTATTCCTAAGACAATAGTTAAGCCTATACCAGAACCAATTCAAGGTTCTGGAATTGAAGGCGAAGTTGAATTCTATTTCAAAAATGAAGCTAAAAAGCAAACTGTTTCTCAAAAGAAAGCTAAAGAAGAATTGATTAAAAAATTACGTGAACAAATGAATCAAGCTGCCAAAGAATTGGACTACGAAAGAGCTATTGAATTGCGTGATATAATCTTAGAATTACAAGCTAAAGATGAAAATTAGTTTTTGACTAATTTAACTATCTAATAGTGAAATAAATAAAAGAGGTGTGTATGTCTGCTAAAGAAGAAATTATCATTAAAGGAGCTAGAGAAAATAACTTAAAAAATGTTTCTTTAACGTTGCCAAAAAATAAATTAATAGTCTTTACAGGTTTATCAGGTAGTGGTAAATCCTCTTTAGCTTTTAATACTATTTATGAAGAAGGACGTAGAAAATATGTTGACTCTTTAAGTAACTATGCGCGTTTATTTTTAGGTGGTACTTCTAAGCCAGATGTTGATAGTATTGAAGGTTTAAGCCCATCAATATCTATTGAACAAAAAAAGACTCATAATAACCCTCGCTCAACAGTTGGAACTGTTACCGAAATCTATGATTATTTTAGATTGCTTTTTGCTCGTATAGGTCATCCATTTTGTCCTAAGCATAATATAGAAATAACCGCACAAACTAATAAAGATATTATCGAAGGAATTTATTCTTTTACTAACGAAAGCAAGCTATATATTCTTGCGCCAGTGGTTGATGGTGAAAAAGGAACTTTTGTTAACTTAATTGAAAAGCTTAAAAAAGAAGGTTTCATTCGTTTAAAAGTTGATGGTCAAATAATGAATCTTGACGACAAGATTGAATTAGAAAAAAATATTCGTCACAATATTGATATTGTTGTAGACCGTGTTGTTTTAAATGAAGAAAATAGAAATAGAATAGCAGAAGCTATTGAAGTAGCAATTGATTATTCAAAAGGCTTGGTAAAAGTCGAAACAACCGAGGGTGAAGTAAAAAGTTTTTCTAAATTGCACTCATGTATTTATAAAGATTTTGATATGCCTAAAATTGATACTCGCTTATTTTCGTTCAACTCGCCTTATGGTAGCTGTGAACAATGTAAAGGTTTAGGTGTTGATTTAAAAGCTAGTTTTGATTTATTAGTTCCTGAAAAATGAAGAAGTATCAATGAAGGCGCTATTAAGATTTTTGAAAACACAGTTAATACTTCAAATCTTGAATGGCAAGAATTTGATAATTTACTTTATCATTATCATATTGACAAGGACACTCCAATTGAAGATTTAAGTGAAAAAGAATTAAAAATAATTAAATATGGTTCAAATGAAGAAATTGAATTTGTAATGGAAACTGTTAATGGCAACAAGATGCGTCGTTGCAAATTTATTGATGGTATTTTAACTAAAGTCGAACGTAATTATTTTGAAACTCAAAGTGAAATGAAGCGCGATTG
The DNA here is from genome assembly GCA_946998935.1 of uncultured Mycoplasma sp. Taxonomy (GTDB): domain Bacteria; phylum Bacillota_I; class Bacilli_A; order Mycoplasmatales; family Metamycoplasmataceae; genus Mycoplasmopsis. Next base: position 8,370 of record CAMQBE010000012.1, read on the forward strand.
ATTAGGTAAATTCATGGGTACTTTTACTTGTAGTAAATGTCATGGTTCAAGATTGAATCAATATCCTTTGGCTGTAAGAATAGATGGCAAAAACATTGATGATTTTGCTCGTATGAGTGTTGACGATGCATTATTAACTATTGAAAGATTACATATTTCCGAAGATGAAAAAGTTATTTCTAATTTAATTATTGCTGAACTAACTCATCGTTTAAAGTTCTTAAAAAATGTTGGACTTAACTATTTAACTTTAAATAGAAATGCCGAAACACTTTCTGGTGGTGAAAGTCAACGAATTAAATTAGCTACACAAATAGGTTCAAATTTAACGGGTGTTTTATATGTTCTTGATGAACCTTCTATTGGGTTACACCAAAAAGATAATGAACGCTTAATTCATACTCTTAAAGATATGGTTAATATTGGTAATACCTTAATAGTTGTTGAACATGATGAAGAAACTATGCGTGCTGCTGATTATTTAGTTGATATAGGTCCTAAAGCTGGAGTTCATGGTGGTGAAATAATAGCCACCGGTTCTATAAATGATTTAATAAAAGAACCTCGTTCTATAACTGGTAAATATCTTAGTGGCGAATTAAAAATAGATACTCCGACTTCGCGTAGAAGCGGTAATGAACAAGTTTTGGCCATTCTTGGCGCAAGCGAAAATAACTTGCAAAATATTGATGTTAAAATACCTCTAGGTAAATTTGTTGGCGTTACCGGTGTTAGTGGTTCAGGCAAAAGTACACTAGTTAATGAAATACTTGTTAAAGGTGTTCAAAAATATTTAAATATGGCTGTTGAAGGTGAAATAGGTAAATTTAAATCTATTAGTGGTATTAAAAATATCGATAAAATAGTGCAAGTTTCTCAAAGCCCTATTGGTCGTACACCTAGATCTAATCCAGCTACATATACTTCAGTTTTTGATGATATTCGTGATATTTTTGCTTCAACTGAAGAAGCTAGATTAAGAGCATATTCAAAAGGCCGTTTTAGTTTTAATGTCCCTGGTGGACGTTGCGAAAAATGCCAAGGCGATGGTTCAATTAAAATAGAAATGCATTTCTTGCCTGATGTTTATGTACCTTGCGATGAATGTGATGGACAACGTTATAATCGTGAAACGTTAGAGATTAAATATCATAATAAAAACATTTCTCAAGTTTTAAATATGACTGTAGATGAAGCTTTAGAGTTTTTTGCTACGCGTGCAAACATTGTTCAAAAACTTGAAACAATGCAAAAGGTTGGTTTAGGTTATATTAAACTTGGTCAATCCTCAACAACGCTTTCGGGCGGCGAAGCACAACGTGTTAAATTAGCTACATATTTACAAAAGAAGCCTACAGGTAAAACAATTTATGTTTTAGACGAACCTACAACAGGATTGCATTCTTATGATGTTGCTAATTTGTTAAAAGTATTAAATCAAATAGTTGATAATGGCGATACCGTTATTGTTATTGAACATAATTTAGATGTAATTAAAAACTGTGATTATTTAATTGATTTAGGTCCTGAAGGTGGAGTTAACGGTGGAAGAATAATAGCCGCCGGTACACCCGAGCAAGTTGCAGAAAATTCAAATAGTTATACAGGTCTATATTTAAAAGATATATTAAAGAAATAAGGTTTTGTTTGCCTTATTTTGGTTTATAAAATTTACTAATTAATCTACTGGATAGTTGTTTTAGAAAAATTGTCAACGGTTTAATTTAGATATAAACATAGGTTCAAGAGCGGTTTTAAGATTTTTTTCATACCCTGTGCAAGCAAGTTTGTATTTAAAAGTCAATTCATTAATTTGCTTGTCATAAACAGTGTTAATAGCGAAGTTTAAATTATCAAATTTAATTGGTTCATTGCAATTAACAATTCTAAATATTCCATTCTTAACGTATTTATGCAGCAAAGAATCTTCTTTAACTATATATCTTATTTTGTCATTTGTGTTATGTAAAGCTGTTTCATAATTAGCTTTTAGTTCTTGGTCACCTGATTCATATGCGTAATTACTTTTGTCATTTTTTATATCATTAATAAAACTTAAAGCATCAGGTTCAAGAAAACCTGATTTTTTGAATACATGTTCCTT
>CAMQBE010000013.1 GCA_946998935.1 uncultured Mycoplasma sp.
TTACTTCATAAACTTCAATAGGCTTGAAGTTCTTTTCTTTCATTGAACTGTCGATAACATCAAGAGTAGATTTATAGAAATATTTAGAACTAAAAGTCATTAAGCTAGCGTAATTTGAACGATAGTTTTTATCTAGTAGAACATTGTAAACACCCATACTTTTAGCAAAGTCTAGTAATGAAGAAACTTTGCCATAAATACTTTCATCGTCAGTTACACGAACACCAAATCAGTTGCTTGGTTGCATTTGTTGATCATCACCAGCAAGAATCTTAATTTTTGCCAAATATAGTACTGGCAAGCCTTTTTCGATAAAAATTTGGCTTGATTCATCCATGATTGCATAGTCGAATTCTTCCTTCTTTCAGCTTGATAAATCGGCTTCAGGAGTAACTATAACAATAGGGAAAATCTTCTTTATTAAATTAGGGAAACGTTTAATAAATTTATATGGTTCAAGTGAGCCTAAACGAATAGTAGCAGCAAATTCGGTATAGTCTGCTTTTTCATCTGGAGTAAATTTTTGAATACGAGCAATAATACTTTTAGCAATGAATTTTTTAAGTTGATCTTCGTCCGAAGTTTCAGCTAAATTCTTAGAAGGTAAGATGCTAATTAAATCATTTAGATATTGATAATCTTCTGATTTTAGTGAATTCATTATTTCAAGTGTGGTATTTAAATTACCATGGTAGTATCTAAAAGTATTAAACATTTTTTTAGCAATGATTTTAATTTTGATGTTTTTAGGATGCAAGAATTTGCCATAAACTTTGTTTAATCTCAACATGCTATCAGTTAAGGCTTTTGGATCTTGAAATTCAAAGTTTTCAGGGTATTTAATATCAGTAGGTAAACCTAAAGCCATGTCTCAAAGTTCTTGGCTATATGAACTTCAAGTTTCATGAATTAATGATATAACTTGAGCCATTTTTTTGAATCTTTCATCGGCAGCAAAAGTTGCAATATTTTCAACGAATTTAATGTCTTGACGATTAATAATTCTTAGTGGTTTAAGTTCTGGTTTATCTTCAAAGTTTTCTAGATAATCTAAATATTCTCTTAAAGGTAAATAGAATGATTTTTTATTCATGTTTTTTGAATTAAGCATAAATAAGCAAAACATTTTTAATACACCCATACGGTTTTGGATAACTTCCAAAGCAGCTTTCTTTTGAGAACATACTAATGAGTTTTTGCCATAAACTAACAAGTTAGTTAAAATGTTAACAATTGTTTGGCTCTTACCAGTTCCTGGGGGGCCTCAAATAATGGTGTTTTGATTCAAAGCACTAGCAATAGCTTTATCTTGGCTAAAGTTAGTTGGAGTGATTTTAAAAATACTTGTCTTAGGATTAAAGATAGTTTCTTTAACACGATTTTTATAAATGTTTTTGTTAAACTCAATATCTAAAATCTTGTTTAATTCACGGTTATGAATAATTTCAAGCATTCTATTTCTTGCATAACCACCAGCAGGTTGGAATAGTCCTAAAACTAAACCAGGTTCAAATTCTATTGAAGTGTTTTTAACTTTTTCAGGGCTAAATTTTTTAAAATCTTGTTTAATATCAAGATTAAATTGATAAATATCTTTTCATTCTTCTTTTAAGTATTTAATTAATTCTTTAATGCTTCAATCACCATAGTTATCATTTATTTGTAAATCAAAACCAGCATTTTTTAATAAAAACATTAATTTTTCATTCGGTTTAATATCACCATTAGAAGTTAAATATGGACGTCCATTTTTTACTTCCATATAAACTTCTTTCATAAATAAAGGACCATAAATTGATTTATCTTCGATACTTAAACGTACAAAAAGAAAACCTAAGTGCATTGGTCAAATATTACTTTCGGTGTTAATTTCGTTTGCTTTATTTAAAAACAATTTTCATTTAATTGATTGGCGTTGAAAATCACTTTTTAATTCATCAATCATTTTCTTTTTAGTGGCTTCAAATTGTTTTTTAAGCATGCCCATACGGTTATTTGATATTTCATAATTATTTTCTTGATAGATTTTAACTACTTCATCAACTGTTGTAGCGTCTTTAAGTTGTTGGCTAACTCTTAATAAAGTCACTTCCAAAACAGGTATATCAAAGTTTTTATTAGTAGCTATATAATCAAAACTTTCTGGTCCAAAAAGCGAATAAAAGTCAAAAGCATATTTGTTATTCACTCTTGTAAAAACGGCTGTATCTGTAGGTGATACATCCAATAAGTTATCTAAAATACTTTGATATTGTTTTTCTTCTTTAGTTAAATTAGCCATAATTACCTCCGCAGCTACTTAATATTAAAATTATATATACCGACTCAAACTAAAACTAAAAATAATATTTAATTTTCTAAAGTTTATTTGCTAAAAATAATTGATTTTAATATTCTCTAGTTGGAACTTTTTATCAAAAAAGCGCCTTTGCTTGGTGATGCGGTGCTTGTTTATGATTGTTATTCAATTTCGTTGTTATTTATTCAAGTTTTGGCTAAAATAACTGGCCTGCCTTCGTAATTTTTCTTTATTTGGTTTAAAACTATTATTTTCATATAGTTGGCGTAGCTTTTAAATCCTTCTATAGTTATTTTAGCTTCTTCCTTTTCTTCATCAGTTGAATCAGAATCTTTTAAAGTTTTTTGTGCTTTTTCTATTGATGCAGTTTTTTATTTATTGTAAGTATCTATTTGTCTTTCAAACACTCCCTTTAGATTTTTTAATTATTTTTCTCATAAGTTCTTTAATTTGTTTTTATCTTCTTTGGATAGTTCTGTATCAGGGCTTTTCATGGCTGCATCATAAACGCTCTTGTAATAAGCTTTATATTCACCCATAACTTTTTGATCTTCTTTATCTTTTTCAGTATTACCACATGAAATGGTTACAATAGGTAAAGTTGTTGTTGCTAATAAGCTAGTGCTTAAAGCCAGTGTTTTAATTTTATTCATAATGTTTTTATCCTCAATTATTTTGTTTATAAATATATTTAAAATAAAAAGTTTCATTAGGTAAATTTTAACTTTAGCAAAAATAAAAAAACAGCAAACGCCGTTTCATCATTATTAACTAATATCTTATTCGTAACTTACATATGTCGTATTTGTAGTACTTGAATCTCAAATAGTTTTATCTTTCTTTTCTCTTCTGCTTTCAATAGCTAAGCCAACAAAGCCGATAAGAACTAAAATGCCTGTTCCTATTAGAATGCATCATTGTGTTCATTTTTCAATAAATGCTTTGTCAGTTTCACTTTCCATATTAAATGCTAGACCGCATGTTTGAAGCAAGAATATTGCGCCAATGTAAAGTCCTGTTATTAATAACATTAATCCCATTACTCATCTTTTTTTAATCAAAAGAAGAATGAATTTTAAGAGAATAAGGATAAATAACAACATAAAGATTCCTGAATATGCTCATGCAAAACCAAGTGCACTATAGCCAATGGTTTTAACACCGCCAGCTGCATTTATAACATCATTGTTAATAAAGTCTTTATAGTTTTTAAAATGTTTGGCAGATGCAGTAACAACAAGTTGGACAGCTTTTGAAAATGATTTAGAACTTTCATCTTTAGCAATTTTGTCCATAATGTTAGGCATTACGATGCAAATTGCGGTTGCAAATATGCAAAGAACAAAACCTATAACTATTAAACTAATGAATAGTTTTGAAGCTAAACTTCTTTGTTTCTTTTCGTTTTCCACAGTATCTCCTTTACTTTTATTTATAATAAAAATTACAATAATATTATAACTTAACTCAAAAATTAAAATACTAATAATAGATAGCTGCTTTTTTAAAATTCATTTTTGAACTTTAAAAAAATAACCAATATAACTATACAACAGCTATATTAGTAAAATGATACTATCTTTTAATCTTTTGCAATTCTTTATTAAATTCATATATTTTGTCAATATACTCTTGTGTGTCAAAAGGCATTTTTTCTTGCGCATTTGCCCAAAGAACAACCAAGTATTCAACGAATATTTTTTGCCTTAAAAGGTATAAATAGTCATATTCGCCATATGTTTTTAAAAATAATTCTTCTTGTCTTTCATTTAATCTGCAAGCCAAAATAAAGTAAGCTAAATCGAAATGTTTGTCACCCATAGTTGCATATTCTCAATCAACAATATAAATTCGGTGGTCTTTAGTTTCAACCATATTTCAAGGCCATAAATCATTATGCAAAGGTGTATCTTTTTTCATTTTGCCAATTGTCATATTAACTTGACGGTAGAACTCTTCTAACACTGGAACAGTAACATTTTTTTCTTTTAAAACTTGACGATATTTTTTTACTCTTGCACCATGATTTGAAGCCGGAAACTTTAATTTTGAATTATGCAATTCTTTTAAATGATTAGCAATAGTTATTAAATTTTGATCATTAATTTCAGGTTGTTGACCTTCAATAAATCTTCAGGTTACTACACCTTTTTCTACTTTTATTAACTCAGGAACTCAAGAAAAAACTTTTAATAAAGAATAATCTAAAGCATGGTTGAAACCTGTAAAAACTTGTTCTTGGATAAACTTATCATTATCTCGATAAGAAATATTAGTAAAACCATTAGCTATTCTTTCTTTCATGTGTGCTCCTTAATAATTTGAATTCTAATTGTGTATTATATTATAATAATTAGCACTTAAAGATAAAGGAGTTAATTTATGGATAAAAGTAAGATTCGTAATTTTGCAATTATTGCCCACATCGACCATGGCAAAAGTACTTTAGCTGATAGAATCCTCGAATTAACTCATACTGTTGATCAACATGACATGGAAAATCAATTTCTTGATCAAATGGATCTTGAACGCGAACGCGGTATCACTATTAAATTAAACGCTGTGCAACTTAAATATAAAGATTATGTTTTTCATCTTATTGACACTCCAGGACATGTTGATTTTACCTATGAAGTTTCGCGTTCTTTAGCTGCTTGTGAAGGAGCATTATTATTAGTAGATGCAACTCAAGGTATTGAAGCTCAAACTTTAGCTAATGTGTATTTAGCTATTGAAAATAATTTAACTATTATTCCTATAATCAATAAAATTGATTTACCCTCAGCTAATGTTGAAATGGCTAAAAAAGAAATTGAAGATGTTATAGGCTTGCCTACTGATAATGCAGTTTGTGTTTCAGCAAAAACTGGCCAAAATTGTGAGCAAGTTTTAGAGGCGATTGTTAAATATATTCCTGCTCCTCAAGATGTAGATGATAATGCACCACTAAAAGCTTTAATCTTTGATTCTTATTTTGATGATTATCGTGGTGTTGTAATGCTTATAAGAGTATTTCAAGGCAAATTAAAAGTAGATGATGATTTTAAATTCATGTCTAATCAAAGTGAAAAACAATATCATGTTATTGAATTGGGTACTCGTAGTCCTAAAGAAGTTAAAAAAGAATTTCTTGAAGCTGGTGAAGTAGGTTGAGTAGCTGCTTCTATTCGCGATGCAAAAGAAGTTCATGTTGGTGATACTATCACTTTAGTAAATAATCCTGCTAAAAAAGCTTTAGCTGGTTATCAAAAGAAACAACCAGTAGTTTATACAGGTTTTTATCCTGTTGATACCCGTGATTACATGGAATTAAAAGAAAGCTTAGAAAAGATTTCTCTTTCAGATTCATCTATAACTTGAGAACAAGAAACTTCTAAAGCTTTAGGTTTTGGTTTTCGTGTTGGTTTTCTAGGAATGCTTCATATGGAAATCTTGCATGAAAGATTAGCACGTGAATATGGTTTAGGCATTATTGCAACAAGTCCATCAGTTGAATATAAAGTTTATAAAACTAATGGTGAAATTGAAATGGTTTCTAACCCCGCTTTATTGCCCAGCCTTGCAGTAATTGAACATATTGAAGAGCCATATATCAAAGCAACTATTTTAATGCCTAATGAATATATAGGTAACGTCATGGATTTATGTAAGTTTAAACGTGGCGAATTTATTGCTTTAGATTATATTGATGCCAATAGATCGAGAGTTATTTACGAAATGCCTTTAGGCGAAATTGTCTTTGATTTCTTTGACAGATTAAAATCAATTTCTAAAGGATATGCTTCTTTTGAATATGACATAATAGGCTATAGAGAAAGCAATTTGGTAAAAGTTGACATCCTTTTAAATGGCGATAAAATTGATGCTTTTAGTATCATTAGCCATGCTGATAGTGCTTATGCTAAAGCTAGAGATTTAACACAACGTCTTAAAGATGCTATCCCTCGTCAACAATTTGAAGTTCCGGTACAAGCTACAATAGGAAGTAAGATTATTGCTCGTGAAACAATCAAAGCTTATAGAAAAGACGTTACAGCTAAATTACATGCTAGCGATTTAAGTAGATACAAAAAATTATTAGAAAAACAAAAAGCAGGTAAGAAAAAAATGAAAATGCTTGGTACTGTAGAAGTACCACAAGAAGCTTTTTTAAGTATTCTTAAGACCAATATCGAAGACAATAAAAAATAATTTATAATTAATAAGTAATTTTCAAGTATACATAATACAAGAGAAAAAATAAAGGAGGCCACAATGGCAAATATGTTTGATTCACGTAACGATGCAGTTACTGAAAAAGGTTTTGAAGCTCGTGCAGTTAATACACCAGTTAAGGTTCATGTTAATGGTTTTGGTAAATTCTGCTGATACTTTACATACATTTTCATTTTTCCAATTTTCTTGCATGTTAAATGGAACAACGATTTCAAGAGAATGCAAAATGAAATTAATGAATCAGCTTCAACAGTAGATACTCAATTAGCTAAAAGAGCACAAACTTTATTACGTTTAGTTGAAGCAGTTGGCTCACATGCTAAATTCGAAAAAGAAACTTACGAAAATATCGCAAAATTGCGTTCATTAGCAGGACAAGCTGGTGGTGGAAATCAACTTTCAGCTGACCAACGTCAAGACTTAGATAGTGCTTCTGCTAGTGTTTTAGGAAGATTGATGGTTGTTCATGAAGCATATCCTGAATTAAAAACTTCAGCATTAGTTAAAGATATGATGGAACAAGTAACATATCTTGAAGCTGAAATTGCTGCAGCAAGAAGACTTTACAACGCTAAAGTAAATGAATTCAACTCAACAATTTTCCAATACCCTAAGAGTGTTATTGCTGATTCAATGCACCTTGAAACCTTACCTCTATTCCAAGCAAAAGCTTCAGATAGAGAAGACATTTCACTTAAATTCTAGTTTCAAAATATTAGAAATAAAATTACTACACAAGTGTTTTTGTTACACTAATGTGTAGTTTTTTATGCTTTTATATTTATTAAATTACTTAGCGTATAATATTTATATATTAAAAAAAAAAAAAAATGGCTAAAGCATTATCATTTAGACCATATAATGGTAAAGAATATGACTTAGATGAAGAAGCTCAAGTTGTTAAATTGAGACCTGAGTTTCATAATAAGTTATTAAATGGAAACTATATTAGTGGTTTTAGAAAAATAGGTGGTTCAGCAATAGGATACGTACTTGAAACAGATGACATGAAAGATCAATTTCAAGCTTTTTGTCATATAGCGCAACTAAAAATGCCTGTACTAGTAACAAAATATGTTGATGCAGGTAAAGCAATGGAACCTAAGATTTTTGAATTATTACAAAAGAAATTCCCAAAACTTGGCATTCAACACATTGAATCTAGCAAATGCCAAAATTATGACTATTTTAATAATATTGAAATCGTTGGTGGTGTTCCTGATGGTATCGTGCCTAAAATGAAATTAGTTTTAGAAATGAAAGCAGTTAATGAAAAGAAGCAAGCTATTTGAGCACAAAATGATTACACCAATGTACCTAAAGACTATCAAAAGCAAGCTCAACTATATGCTTATCTTTTAGGCTATGAAGATTATTGAATTTATGCAACCTTTTTGAAAGATGAAGATTATTCTGACCCAGAATCAGTCGATATTACCAAGCGTAATATTCAAGTTTATAAGTTCAAAGTTAATAAAGAACAAGCTAAAGATGATATTGAAAAAGTGAAGGTATTTTGGAGAAAATATACGCAATTAGGTATTTCACCTAAATATCGTGTTGGCTATGATGATGACTTGGTTGATTATTTACGTTGTCGTAATGTTGAAGAATGGCACAAATTATTTGATAAATGAAAGAAAGTAGGTAAAGTAGATGCAAACATCCAATTCAACTAAAAAACCGATTAATATAAGTCTAAAAAAATACACTAACTTATATACCATGCAACCATACTTTATTTGAAAAGATTTGGATGCTTTAAAAAATGATCCTTCTTTAATTCCAGAAAAAGATATTTATGGTTTTAAACTTTATGATAAAAATAGCATTAAAAAAATTTCTTATGATGTTGATGATTTAGACTCAGATGAAGATGACGACGAAGAAAGTGAAGAATGACTTTTTAAAAAATTCGCTACAATAAGCGAAAAGTTTTTATATGCTGATGAAGATGGTGCTCATGTCACTAGTGATATAGATCAAAATACCTACATGTTTTCAAAAGCTAGGGATCAACTTATTGACTATATAAAGAACACAATAGCTTTAGAAGAATATAAGTATTTACTTAAAGAAATTGGTGTAACTAAGTTCATTCAATCAGCTAATGATGCAGAAGCCCAAAGTCAAGAACAACTAAAAGATTCAAGCATTAAATTTTTGATTAATCCTTCTATTTCATACACCTATCCAGAAAATGATAAAGGTGATATTTTTAAAGTTAAGGCTAAAGTTTGAGCTTATGATAAAACAACTAAAACCATGTATTTAGCTAAATTAAATTCAAAGACAAAAGCTGAAGATTATTTAGTTGTAAGTTTTAATCATGGCGTTTTTCAAAAAGCTGGCGTAGAAGTTAAAAAAATAATTTTTATTATTCTTGATCCAAGTGCTAAGCGAAAAAAAATATTTTGAATTTTACTCAAGCTGTAGCTTCTTGAACCAATAAAGGTGGTTTTGATTTTGATAGAACAAATAAAGACAAATTAGAAGTGCAATATTACGCCAATAGAGGATTTTATTTTTATGATAAAGATAAGGATTATCTAGCTACTGTTAAAAGAGGCGAATTACCAGTTGGCCCTAGAATAATATCAAAAAAAGATAGTAATGGTTTTACTTTTAGCAATATTAAAAATGATTTTATTTCAGAGAATGACAAAAATTATCATTCTTCGTTAATTCCTTTTGATTTAGCTATAAAAAAAATCACGGATGCTTATTACTATGAAATTCCTACTTATTCAGATAATGGTAAAGGCCTTAATATTTACGATGATACTTATGGTTATTTTGGTAGAAATCCTTTAGCATTACCTCTAGTTAATTTGTATATAGGCTTAGAAAATGAATTTAGTTGTGGTCAACAATTAGCGGTTAAAAAAGTTGATGAAGATTATATTAAAATACGCCGTGATTTTATTCATAAACGCAAAATAACTCATAACTATTTTAGTGATTTTGCTTTAGAAATCTTGAGCCAATTGCACCGTAAAGATCAAAGAGTAATTTGATATGACTATGAAGGTTTAACTAGTGTTTTACCAGTTTTAGATAATGTACAGCCATATCGTCAAATAGTTCATCAAGTTTCAATAATTGAAACTAGAAACGGGAAAATTATTGATTCTTCAGTTAATAATATTGTTAAAGACCCAGCCACAATTACATTGTTAGATATTGTTGACAATATTATCTCTGTATATTCAAATAGTGCTGATGTTTATGTTGTATTTAATAAAGGCTATGAAAATTCAAGAAATAAAGAAACTGTAGAATTATTAAAGATA
>CAMQBE010000014.1 GCA_946998935.1 uncultured Mycoplasma sp.
CATAGAAATTATGAACAAAATCTTGAGCTTATATTTACTAGTTAAAAAAATAAATAAATGAAAAAGGCAAGTGAAATTTTCACAAAAATAAAACAAATAACGGAATATTTCACACATTAGCCAAAAAAGTATTTGCAAAAATTGAGCGAGATTATAATTAAATTGCAATATATATTTTGCATAAATATTTTATTTGCACAGATTTGAAAGGAGAACGACATGAAATACGTTCAAGCTGGCAAAGTTATGTCAGATCCAAAAGAAATGGTTAGAGCATTAGATATCGACGGAAATCTAATCAAACCATTCAAAACAAGTGCTAAAAAAGAAGACTTGTTAGCAATGTACAAAATCATGGTTCAATCACGCCAATGAGACTTGTACGCATTAACATTACAAAGAACAGGTCGTCTTGGAACTTTCGCACCTAACTTAGGTGAAGAAGCATTCCTTACAGCAATTGGTTACGCTCTTGAAAAAGACGATACCTATGTTGCTCACTACCGTTGCATGGCAACACAACTTTCACGTGGTGTTACTATGGAACAAATCTTCCTATACTGAAGAGGTTCAGAATTAGGAGCTAAATACAATAAAGGCGTTAACGTAACACCAGTTCAAGTTATTATTGGTTCACAATCATCAATAGCAGCTGGTATGGCTTACGCATACAAACTTGAAGGAAAAGGCAAAATCGTTTTAACAACCATTGGTAATGGTGGCACAAACGAAGGTGAATTCCACGAAGGTATGAACTTAGCATCAGTACGTAAAGTTCCATTGGTATATGCAATTTCAAACAACCAATGGTCAATTTCAGTACCTGAAAAGAACTCATACAATGTTAAAACTCTTTCACAAAGAGCTATGTCATATGGTGTTCCTGGCATCCGTGTAGATGGTAACGACTTATTAGCATCATACGAAGTTGCTAAAGAAGCTTACGAATACGCACGTAGCGGCAAGGGACCAGTTATTATTGAATTCTGTACATGACGTCAAGGACCTCACACCACTAGTGATGACCCACATGTATATCGTTCAGAAAAAGAAGAAAAAGCTCACGAAAAATGAGAACCATTCCACCGTATTGAAAAATACTTATTCGACAATAAGATCTTAACCGAAAAAGCAAAAGAAAAGATTTGAGCAGATGCAGACGCTGCAGCTAAAAAAGCTTATGATGCATCAACCGCAACCTTATCTAAAGAAGGCTACGATGACATGTTCAAATACAATTACGCTACCCTTCCAGCAGAACTTGAAGAACAAAAGGAAAAATACAGAAGATTTATTAAATAATCTTTTATAAAGGAGAAATTAAAATGGCTGAAAAAACTATACAAGTTAACAACATAGCTGCTCTTACAGATGCGCTTCATGTTATGATGGAAAAAGATAAAAGAGTTATTGTTTACGGTGAAGACTCAGGTTTTGAAGGTGGTGTGTTCCGTGCTACCCAAGGTTTACAAAAAGACTTTGGCGAAGACAGATGCTTCGACTCACCTATTTCAGAATCAGCTATAGCTGGTTTCGCAATTGGTTCTGCTATGGCTGGTTTACGTCCAGTTGCAGAAATTCAATTCTCAGGATTCTCATTCTACACAATGCAACAAATGTTTGGTAACGCTGCACGTATGAGAAACCGTTCACGTGGAAATTATACAGTTCCTATGGTATTAAGAATGCCTTGTGGTGGAGGTGTTAAAGCTCTTGAACACCACTCAGAAAGTATTGAAGCATTATGACTTCATGTTCCTGGAATTAAAGTTGTTATGCCATGTACCCCTTACGATACAAAAGGCTTAATGATTGCTGCAATTGAAGACCCAGATCCAGTTGTATTCCTTGAACACAAACGTGACTATCGTGCATTCAAACAAGAAATTCCAGCAGGCTACTACAAAGTAGAAATTGGGAAAGCAAAAGTTGTTACAGAAGGTTCACAATTAACAGTTGTAACTTACGGTCACATGGTACATGAAACTGCTGCTGCTCCTAAATTATTACAAGAAGAAGGAAAGAACTACTCAGTTGAAATTATTGACTTAAGAACTCTTAAACCAATTGACACTGAAACCATTATTAAATCAGTTAAGAAAACCGGTCGTGTATTAGCTGTTTCAGAATCTGTACAATCAGGTTCAGTAACCGCTGAAATTATCACCCGTGTTAACGAACACTGCTTCGATGACTTACTAGCTGCTCCAGTACGTCTCAATGGCCCAGATATCACAATCCCTCTTCCAGCATTGGAATCAGTATTCATGGTTGACAAAGAAAAAATTGCTACTGTAATTAAAGAAATCTTAGGTTAACATTTATACCAAAAGCACAGGCAAAAACCTGTGTTTTTATTTTTAATTTTTTCACATTTTGCAATACTAAAAATTGGCCATAAAAACTATCATATAGATATATTAGTCAAAAATACAAAATAAAAAAATATGGAATAATTGCAAAAAACCTTCTTTTTTGTGTAAATATTTCAATCTGAAAATATAATAATATCGATATTAATATTAATATTCAAAAAAGGAGACTCAAATGTCAGACAATAAGAACAAAAAAGTTGAAGAAAGTGCACCTTCAAAAGCTCCAGCAGTTGTTGGATTATTGAAAGTTTCTGATGAACTATTAGACTTTTCTTCTTGTAGTGCTAAAGCTTGTCCTCCTGACTGCAATTGCAAGTGCTGTCAAGAAAAGAAAGCTTTCGAAGAAGCAAAAGCTGATGGTGGTAAAAACCTTTCACCACGTGAAAGAGCTATTTTAGCTAGAAAGAAGAACCAATAATGGCATGTAACTCAAGTAAAAAATGCACATGTGAATGCTGCAAAGCAGAAGCAAAATGCACATGTTGCGGTAGCAAATGTGATTGCAAAAATTGCAAATGCTCAAGCAAATAGTTGGCTTATTAAAAACTTAAATTAAAAGAAAGAAGATACCAAAATGGCAACAAAAAAAGAATATATTAAAGTTCAACCTTTAGTAGAAAAAGTAGACAAACTTGCTACCATTCGTAAAGCTATTGCTCGTAACTTAAGAAATGTTACAGATAATGTTGCTTACTGTTCATTAGTAAACAAAGTTGATGCAACAGCTTTATGAAATTATCGTAGTAAAGTTAAAGATGATGTTTTGAAAAAACAAGGTGTTAAATTAACATTCTTATCATGGATTATTAAAGCAGTTACAATTGCTTTATCAGAACATCCAATGTTCTCAGCACAAGTTAATGCAGACTCAGGTGAAGTTCATTTTCCTGGCGCATTAAACATTGGTATGGCTGTTGATACACCATTTGGTTTAGTTGTACCAGTTATTAAAAATGCTGAAAAATTAAGCATTGTTGAAATTCAAAAAGAAATTATTCGTCTTTCAACATTAGCTAGAGACAGAAAACTAACAATGGCAGATATGTCAGGCGCATGCTTTACTATTACCAATGTTGGTAGTGTTGGTGTTTTATTTGGTTCACCAATTATGAACCCTGTTATGAATAAACCAGGTATTGCAAGTGAAATGGCAATTTTAGGAACTGGTGCTATAATTGACGAAGTACAAGTTAAAGATGGCAAAATGGTTCCAGGCAAAGCTATGTACTTATCAATAGCTGCTGATCACCGTTGGGTTGATGGTGGCGATATGGGTCGTTTCAATTACAGAATTAAAGAATTATTAGAAGACCCCGAAAAGTTAGGAGAATTGTAATATGTACAAAATGAAATTTACAGACATCGGTGAAGGATTACACGAAGGTACAGTAGCCGAAATTAAAGTTAAAGAAGGTCAAACTGTTAAAGAAGGGGATGTATTATTCTCAGTTGAAACAGATAAAATGACAAGTGATATTCCTGCTCCAGTTTCAGGAAAAGTTGCAAAAATTTTAATCAAACCAGGTCAACAAATTACCGTTGGTGATGAAATCTTTAACATCGAACAAAAATAATTGTAAATTTGAAAATACTGCTTTTGTGGCAGTATTTTTAATTTAAAAAATACTTATTTCACTATTCTATAGTTCATTTGGCATATTTGATTAATTTTCATCAAACAAATTTGAAATTAAAAAGTTTGTCAAAAAAAATGATAATTTCACATTTTAAGACACTTAAAAACCCTTAATATAAAAGTCGTATTAAAATATACATATCAAGTAATTTGATATTAAATTCAAATATTTTAAGGAGATCAAAAATGGCAGAAATATCAAAATTTAGTAAACACATTAACGATATGCTTAAAGCCGAAGCAAAGAAAAAAATCTTAAGTGTTTTATTTATCGATGGAGACGATCCTAGAGCTTTAGAAGCAGCATTATATTTAGCAAAAAACAAACTTGCTAAACCTATTATGCTTGTTGAAAAGAAATCACAAATTCTTAAAAATGGTCTTGAATATTTATCAATGGACCAAGAAGCTAAAACTATTGATAAATATGCAACAAAACTTGCAGAAATTCGTAAAGGAAAAGAAGATTTAGAAACCTGCAAAAAGAACGTTGCTTACCGTCCATACTATGGTGCAATGGCAATTAGAGTTAAAGATATAGATGCAGCTGTTGGAGGATTAATTTATTCAACCGCTGACATTCTTCGTGCAGCATTTAAATGCATTGGTCCTAGACCAGGTCTTAAAACAATATCATCAGTTATAGTTATGCATAAAGGCAGTGAAACTCTAGTTTTCACAGACCCTTCAACAATTCAAAAACCTACTGTTGAACAATTAGTAGATATTGCGCAAAACGCAATTGAATTTGCTAAAGATATGAAGATGAACGATTTAGCTGGATTCTTAACATTCTCAACTAATGGTTCAGGTAGTGGTGAAAACCCAGATTTAGTTAGAGCAGCAGTTAAAATTGCTTTAGAAAAGAAAATGAATATTATTCCAGGTGAAATGCAATTTGACGCAGCTTATGATTTAGGCGTTAGAAAACACAAGTTCCCTTCTGCACCTCAAGATAAATTAGGTGTCTTTGTATTCCCTAACCTTGAAAGCTGCAACATTGGTACTAAAATTGCTCAACGTTTAGGTGATTATGGTGCAGTTGGTGCTATTGTTCAAGGTGTTAATGGTGCTATTAACGACTTTAGTCGTGGTGCAACAGTTCAAGATGTTATTGACGTTACATCAATCACTATTTTGAAAGCTTACAAGTTAAATAAATAACATGAAAAAAATATTAGTTATTAATGCAGGAAGCTCATCATTAAAATGAGCTTTCTACTCTTTAAACAAACTTGAACTTTTATCTAACGGGCTATGTGAAAGAATCACTTTAGATGGTAATATCATTTTAAAAATGAATGGTCAAAAATGAGAAGAAAAAGTTGATTTACCAAATCATTCAGTAGCTGTTAAAAATCTTATTAGATTGTGAAAACAACACGGCATTATTGAAGATTTAAATGAAATTGAAGCTATTGGTTTTAGAACGCCTTTATCAGGCCACAAGATTTTAACGCCAGTATTTTATGATGAAGAAGCTAAAAAAGGTATTGAAGAAGCAGTCAAATTCATTCCTTTGCATGCTCCAGCCACTTTATCTGCTATAGCTGGTTTTGAAGAACATTTGCCTAATGTTAAAAAGGTTATTGCTCAAGATACAGCATTTCATGTAACAATTCCTGAAATCAATAAATACTTTGCTATTGATAGAAAATGAAGTGACAAATTTCATGTTTACAAATTTGGTTATCATGGTTTAAGTCATGACTATATCAATGAAAAAATGAAATCAGTTTTAGGCAAAAAGAAAAACAACATTGTTGTAGCTCACCTTGGTTCAGGTTCATCTATATGTGCAATTAAAGATTCAAAATCAATCGATGTAACAGTTGGTTTTAGCTCATTAGATGGACTTATGATGGGCACACGTTGTGGTGCTATTGACCCTGGTATTTTAGACTACTTGGTACGTATTGAAAATCAAGATATTAATGAAGTATATAACATGATGGTTAAACACTCAGGTCTTTTAGGTGTTAGCCAATTATCAAACGATATTCGTGATCTACATGCAGTCTATGATACTAATAAAGATGCTAAGTTAGCTATTGACATGTTTGTAGCAAGAATAGTTGACTTTTTAGCTATGTATTTAAATAAAATTAGTAAAAAAATAGATGCTTTAGTTTTCACTGCTGGTATAGGCGAAAATGATGCAATTATCAGAGATAAAGTTGTTAAAGGCTTAGTTGCTTACAATGTTAAATTGAATCAAGCTGCTAACAAAAAATCTTATGATGATTATCTAAAAATTTCAACACCTGATTCTGAATTTCCAATCTACAAAGTTAGAACAAATGAAGAAATTGTGATAGCTCGTTATACAAAGCGATTAATATCAGAAAAATAATTTTTTGAATGAACAAGATAGGAGTAATCCTATTTTTTCATACAAATTTCCAATTCTTTGCCTACAACAATGAATCATTTAAAATTTAGGCTAAAAGTAAAAAGGAGAATTTGTATATGAAAAAAAGATTACTTTTGATAGCAGGCTCACTTGCACCATTATCAATTTGTGTAGTGGCAAGTAGTTGCGGTAAAACTTCAGATAAGGATGTATTAGAAAAAACACAAGTAGCTGCAAGTGTTAAAAATGTGAGCGATTTGTTAACAATCACTATTGATGATGTTAATAAAGACAACGTAGTTTTAAAACTATCTGAACAGGGTGTTGAATATAAAATTAAAGATGTTAGAAAAGATTCAGCTAATGACAAAGTTATTATTATGTACACCTTGAGTAAAGGCAAAGAAACAAAAGATGGCAAGGTTGAATTAAGTGGCTTTAAAAAAGGTATTGATTTATCTAAAGTTAAAGTTACAGCCGTAATTGAAGGATTAAGCGACTATAGCACTATAGCTGCAAAAGATGTAGACCAAAGTAAAATTACTTTAACTACAGATAATCCAGAAGTAAAAGTTGCTAAAACGACTGTAGATGTTAACGATGATGATGGTAAATTAGTTGTTCATTATACCTTAACTGCAGGTAGCAAAACTAAAGATGATTCAGTAGAAATATCTGGTTTTAAAGTTTCTAAAATTACTATTGCATACGCACAATTAACTACTGATGTTAAACCTGATGGCGAAGAAATTAGTAAAAATGGTAAAGTTGTTGGTTCATATTCAACAAGTGCTGAATACGATAGTCTAGACTTATTTGCTAAAGATCTTAAAATAACTTTAGGCGCTGGCATAACTGAATTCAAAAAAGAAGATTTTAGCGAAAAGAATGGTGTTACCCAATTATTCTTTAATAGTTATGAAGGTATAAGGTTCTTCGGCAAATCAACTGGTAAACCTTGAGATGGCAAACAAATTTTAATTTTAGATAAAGAACCAATTAAACAATGAGTATCATTTGCTCAAGCTGCCGATCCAATTTATGTTGATAGAGGTGGCAACAAAAAACCAAGTGGTTTTATTAAAGTTGCAACATTAGAACCAAAGAAGATAGTTCTAGAATTTAGAATTTATACTAGCCCTTCAAAAGAAGGCAACAAAATAATTTCAGCTCACGTTTATACAATGACTATAGCTCTTCCAGCTTAATATCAATTACTTTTAGATAGTGGCATTTAGCTACTATCTTTTATTTTAAGGAACAATATATATGAAATTTTCAAGATATTTGACTCTATAACTATCTTGCTAATATAATTTAGATATTAATTTAATTAATGACAAATTAAGGAGTTAAATATGGAAAAAAGTACTGCTTTTAAAGATGCAGGAATTGCATATAAAGGTGCAGTTAAAGACACCTTTGACGTTATTATTGTTGGTTCAGGTCCTGGTGGTTATTTAGCTGCTGAAGAACTTGGTAAAAGTGGCCAAAAAGTATTAATAGTTGAAAAAGAATTTTGAGGTGGTGTATGTCTTAACATTGGATGTATTCCTACCAAGGCAATGTTAGCTAGTGGTGAAGAAATTCAAAACATTTTAAAAGCTGAAAGTTATGGTGTTGTAGGTAATTTAGATCAAATTAAAATTGACTATGACAAATCATGACTAAAAATCAACGAACGCAAAAGCGCTGTTGTAAGACAAATTTCAGGTAGCGTAAAAATGTTAATGAAAGGTTCAAGATGCAGCATCATCGAAGGTGAAGCTAAGTTCGTTGGTTCACACGAAATTAGTGTAAATGGTGAAGTGTATCGTGGTAAAAATATTATCATGGCTATGGGTAGTCATTCACGTAGATTAACTCAATTACCTGGCTTTGAACAAGGTTACAAAGACTGAACAGTATTATCTTCACGTGAAGCTATTACTTATGATGGTAAAGCAAGACCAAAGAGTGTAACCATCGTTGGTGGTGGTGTAATTGGCGTTGAATTTGCACAAGTATACTCAAGTATGAATACCAAAGTAACAATCATTCAAAACATTGATAGATTATTACCTGGTGTTGATATTGATATTGTTAGAGAAGTTATAAAACAATTACAAGCTAAAGGCATTGAAATTATTTATAATGCCAACACCTTAGGTTTGAATTCTAAGAAAGAATTAGAATACGAAGTTGAAGGCAAAAAACAAAGCATTAAATCAGATTTCTATTTAGTTTCTGTAGGACGTATTCCTTCTTCACAAGGATTAGAAAAAACCGGTGTTAAATTAGGTAAACGTGGTGAAGTTATTGTTGACAGCAAAATGCGTACGAACGTTAAAAATGTTTATGCTATCGGTGATTTAGTTGGCCAAGCTATGTTAGCTCACGTTGCTTATGGTCACGCTTTAACTGCTGTAGCACAAATTTTAAAAGAAAAAGGTGTTGAATACAAAGCTAATAGAGTTGTTCCAGGTTGCATTTACACACACCCTGAAATTGCTTTTGTTGGTTTAACAGAAGAAAAAGCTAGAGAATTAGGCTATGATGTATTTAGTGCTAAATACATGTTTGGTTATTTAGGAAAAGCTATTGCTGCTGTGCAAACTCCTGGTTTTGTAAAACTTGTTGTTAACAAAAAAGATGGCAAGATTTTAGGTGCACATATGATTGGCGCTAATACCACCGACTATATAGCTGAATTAACAATGGTTATTGACAAAGGCTTTACAGTTTATGATGTAACTTATACTATTCACCCACACCCAACATTTTCAGAAATTGTTTGGGAAGCTGCTAGAGCTGCTGTGCTTAAATTAAATAATGAAAAGAAATTAGCTAAGAAATAAAGCAAATTAATGATGATGGTTAAAGCCGTCATTTTTTAATATTTATGTAGATTTGTAGTTAGAACGTTATAAATTTAATGAGATAATTTGCTTAGTAATTGAGTGAAATGAATTTATACCTATTAAATAAAATTATTCAAATTGTTACCATAATTTTTTCAATATGGTTTATTTTGTGTGCTGCGACTTTATTGATTATTAGGGCAACACACCATAATTTACTAAAAGAATTAAAGGTAAAAAACGAAGCTAAATCTTATTTTACTAAACACAAAATAAAAATTAACGAATCCTTTTTTAGAACATTTGATAAACGTATGAAGTTTATGAAAGACATGCGTATTGGAGTAATATTGTTTTTATTGTCATACTTAATTTATGCATTATTCATAGTAGTTTCATTTTTTATATTTGCAGCTAAAAAGTTCGAGAACATAAACATAAAAATGTTACTTTGCGTGGTAATAATTTTAAGTAGTTTTGTTACTATGTAGGCTGCTCTAATTTTTGGAAGCAATTTCTTAATTTAATGATAAATGAATTGC